>CAZCBG010000027.1:0-6160 GCA_964496885.1 uncultured Bacteroides sp.
ATATACTGAATAATTTTGGATATAAATACGACATTATATTTTAACTACTACTTATTAATAAATAAAATGACAAAATAATAAAAAAAAATATAACTTTGCAATGTATTATAATAACTATAAGATGCATTTAGTAGTATTATTTGTGAAAAGTAATTCTTTTTTATTATTATAATAAGGTTGACTATATTGTAATATTTTTATTTTTAAACATTTATATTTTATGAAAGCTATGTATTTTTTACAGAAAAAAAGTATTTTATTATTTTGCTTTTCGCTTATTATTGCTTCTGTGTATGCGGGACCAGTTGGAAAAGAAAAAGCACAACAAGTGGCTCAAAATTTTTTAAGCCATAATTTAAAAATTAATTCAAGTAAATTTATAACAGCTTACGAAGCTATTATGGATGCCAGTAAATCTCACTGTTTAATGCATGTTTTCAAAGGCGAAAATTCCTATATTGTAATTGCTGCTGATGATAGAACTTACCCCGTTTTGGCATACTCCAACGAAGGACCAATTGCTCAAAAAGGACAAGTTCCTGCTTTCGATTGGTGGATGGACAATTTAGCAAAAAGTATTGCTGTTGAATCTCGCTTAAAGTCAACTGTAAAACAAGAAGTTGTTGCAGCTTGGGATTTATATTCCTCTAATGAAAAATCTACTGTTAGTCTGAAAAGCACAAATACAGTAGCTCCTTTACTTTCTACATTTTGGAGTCAGGAAGGTGGATATAATTATTATTGCCCTGCTTTTTCAACAGGTCCAAGCGGTCATTGTGTAACTGGTTGTGTTGCTACTGCGATGGGGCAAGTTATGAGATATTATAAATATCCAGTTCAGGGTAATGGTTCTCATTCTTATTCTCATCCTGCTTTTGGCGTATTAACCGCTAATTTCGGAGCTACAACATACGATTGGGCCAACATGGGTGCTACAACCAATCCTTACGATATTGATACATTGAATCGCAATGCAATTGCTAAATTAATTTATCATTGTGGTGTTGGCGTTGAAATGAATTATAATCCAACTGAATCAGGTGCCTATACATTCAATGTTCCTGATGTTTTATATAATAATTTTAAATACAAAAGATATGTTAGTTATATCGAACGTGTTAATTATACCGACGATGTATGGACGAATATTTTGATGGAAAACCTTGATATGCATAATCCTTTGATTTATAGTGGACATGGTACTATTGGCGGACATGCTTGGGTATGTGATGGTTATGATGCTCCTACTCATTTCCATTTCAATTGGGGATGGAGTGGCACCAGTAATGGGATGTTTTATATCAACAACAATCTCAATTCTGGTAATGGCGATTTTACAGCCGGTCAGGGTATTGTAGTGAATATTGTTCCTGATAGTTCGATTTACCCTTTATGTGGAAACAAAAAATATACTGCACAAAATTATACATTTACGGATGGAAGTTATACCGACCTCTATAAAAATAATACCAATTGCCAATGGTTGATACAACCTGATACTTTAGGTACAGATACTTTAAAACTATCATTTATAGAATTTAAAACTGAGGCAAACAAAGATTTCTTAACTATTTATGATGGAACTACTACCACTGCCCAACAGGTTCCTGGTAGTCCATTTTCAGGACAAACATTACCTTCAACATTAACTTCTACCTCAGGTGCATTCTTATTGGTTTTTGTAAGTGATGCTACAAATAATGATTTAGGCTGGAAGGTAAAATATACAACTATCCCAAAAGTAATTGTCGGCATACAGGAAAATGAAGTGGTAAAACAGTTAAGTGTATATCCGAATCCTGCTAATGGCAAACTTAATATTTCAGGTAATTTTAATGTTTCAGGCCCAATGAAATACAATGTTACAAACCTAATTGGTTCATTAGTAATCTCTTCTGAAATGAATATCGAGCAAGGATTGCAAAACAAAACAATTGATATTAGTTCATTAAAAGCTGGTATCTATTTCCTAAATATTGGAAATGGTAAATTAACCACTCATACAAAATTTGTTGTAAAATAAGCAAATAATAAATTATTTCAAAAAAAGCCATTTCCTTATTTTAGGATATGGCTTTTTTTATTATAGAAATAAATCTTAATCTATTATCTTCATCCTCATTTAATAAGTTGCAATAATTATTAGGATTATGCAAAATATTTAGAATGAAGAAGCCGTTTTGTCAATTAATCTGCCAAAAAAAATGAAGCTATTAAAGTAAATTTGATTCAGCTATTGTTGATTATTCTGAACAACTTGGATTATAAATTTCAAATAATGAATAAAAAAACAGCCCTCTCAACATTTAAAATGCTGAGAAGACTGTTTGTTTATACTTGCATTCGCGAAAGCTTAGTATTCGATTAATAATCTGATTTTTTTTAATCGAAACCTCAAGTTAAGCAGTCTGAAGATCTTTCTTTGATTTTCGGTAGAGATAAGTGTTGAAAATATTCCGCTTCCCAAAGCGGTATTGCTTATCGGAATTGATCATTTTTGAGAATATAGTTTTAGAAACGCCGAAATATTCATAAGTGGTGCCATCTAAAAAGGTAATTTCGAGCAATTGTCCTTTGTGTTTGAAATCGACGATGCCTGATTCGGAAGTTGTGAGTTTGTATTCTTCCAGGTTTGCTGCTTTGGTTTCAGGTGCAATACTTACCAGAAAATGATAGGCATCAATAATCTGACGGCTTTTAATTTCAGCTTCTTCAGCAATTGCATCTCCATCCTGGAATTTGTCAGGATGCCATTCTTTTACAAGATTGCGATAGGTTGTCTTTAACTGTTTAAGATCGGTATCTTGTTCTACTTTGAACAACTTTTTGTATTCGTTAATACGCTTCATGAATTTATTTTACTGAATTTTAAGAGCTTAAGAAATTTTAAGTGTCTGCGAACAAACAAATCTTGTTTTTCTAAATCGGCTGCAAAAGTACTATTTTATTGATACAAAAACAGTTTGTTTTTATTGAAATTTAAAGATTAAAAAAAATCCTGAATTCAAAGATTCAAAGGAATTGAAAAAAGGCATAAGGATTGAATGCTTCCCTATACCTTTTATAAATATTTGACTCAATGCTTGACTCTTAGTCTCTAAGTCTCATCAGTCAATCGGTCTCTTCGTCTCTAAGTCTCTTTCACTCGCCTTTTACTCACTCGTTGAATTACTTAGAAGACAAAAATCTTTCAGCTTCAATGGCAGCCATGCAACCACTTCCTGCGGCAGTAATGGCCTGTCTGTAATGATGATCCTGAACATCACCGGCAGCAAAAACACCTTCTATATTGGTTCTTGTAGAACCCGGGACTGTTTTGATATAATCCATATCATCTAATTCCAATTTTCCTTTAAAGATATCAGTATTTGGAGAATGTCCAATGGCAACAAAAAAGCCATGTATCGCTAATTGTTTTTCTTCTCCGGTTTTTACATTTTGCAATAATACACCATTTACACCGGAAAAATCTCCCAAAATTTCTTTGGTAGTATGATTCCACATGACTTCAATGTTGGGTGTATTAAAAACCTTTTCCTGCATAGCTTTTGAGGCCCTTAATTCATCGCGTCTTACAATCATGTATACTTTGTTACACAGTTTGGCCAGATAAGTAGCTTCTTCAGCTGCTGTATCGCCACCACCCACAATAGCTACATCCTTGCCTCGGTAGAAGAAACCATCGCAGGTAGCACAGGCAGATACACCTTGTCCATTGAATTTTTTTTCAGATTCAATCCCTAACCATTTGGCTGAAGCGCCTGTAGCAATAATAACACTATCTGCCAGTATTTTTTTTCCATCATCGGAATATATTTTAAAAGGACGTTCTGTAAAATCAACCTCAGTAACAATACCCCATCTTGCTTCAGTCCCAAATCTTTCGGCTTGTTTTTTTAGTTGTTCCATCATTTCAGGTCCTGTAATTCCTTCGGGATAACCAGGAAAGTTATCTACTTCGGTTGTTATGGTTAACTGTCCACCTGGTTGCAACCCTTGGTAAACAACAGGTTTTAAATCAGCTCTGGCTGCATAAATTGCAGCTGTATAACCAGCCGGTCCTGAGCCTATTATGAGGCATTTTTGTTTTTCAAATTCTTGATTCATGCTGGATGTTTTATATTTTGTATGTTAAAAGCTTAATTTAAATATACGATTTTGTAAATTTATATAAAAAAAGTGTAAACTAATATTTACACTTTTTGTAGAAAAATATTTTATTTATCGAGATTTCAATTACATGTATTTTTTTAAAGCCGAATACTAGTCGTTATTGGTTAATGTAAATTTCTCAAATTTTTAGTATTTTATTAAAAATTCTGAAAAAGTTTTCTTCATTTAGGCTGAATTTTTCGTCGATAGTTAGTAGTTTGTATATTTCCTTTATCATTTTAGTTACATCTTTTTCTGTAGGAAAAAACTGTTTACGGAAGGATAAAACTGTTTCAATTCTTTCGATATCAGTATCTTTAATAAATATTCTGTGAATATGTTCGTATTCATTTTTAGTAGCACTTAAAAGTATGCTTTTTTTCTCCTCTTCTTTTAGCTCAAAATCTGCATCAGCGGCATATAAAAGAAGATATACTTTGAATTCGTGTGCATTCCAATTTAACTTATTCTCTTTCATTTATATATATTTTATTAAATTACTGAAATAGTTATTATTATAACATTTTAGTTAATAAATTGTATTCAAGTTTCGCAAATGGAATGTCCATGATATATTCATTTCGCTTGGTCCAGACTTATAGGGATGGACATTTCATAATAAATCTGGGTTTATTTGATATTGCATTCATATTATTCAATATCTTTATTCATCACTTTCTTCATTTTCTTCACTAATACTATCGTTGTCAATGTGATTAGAACCTAGGTCTTCGTTTTCGTTTTCACCAGCTTCATTTTCACTAACTTTATCTACCGGACCCGAAACTCCGCGAAATAATAGTTTGTCAAAATCTTCTTCACTCATTTTATTATCAACTTTAACATCAACCTTTACAAGGAAAGCAGCATCATCGGTTTCTAATGGAACTACGTAAATTACATCATTGTTTGGTTTGGTAACTTTTGTAATATAATCAGAATATCCAGTTGGGTATTTTTCTTTAAATGCTTCTAAAACTTCAGCCGGTAGATTGTGATAGCTGATAATCACTTTTCTTTTATTCATTTTCTACGATATCTTTTTTTTGCAATAATATTAAATTTTTGGATAGAAAAATAAAAAATCAAAATTATTTTTACAGGATATTATTATTTATTTATAAATTTCTTTTTTTGCTGCTTTAAGTGTATTTTGAAGCAATGCTACTATTGTCATAAGACCCACACCACCAGGTACTGGAGAAATATAACTGCATTTCTTTGAAACATTTTCAAAATCAACATCTCCTATTAATTTAAATCCTGATTTTGTCTCACTGGAAGCAACACGGTGTATTCCAACATCAATAACAACAGCGCCTTCTTTTACCATTTTTGAAGTTACAAAATGGGGTTTGCCTATAGCTGCAATTAAAATATCAGCCTGAAGCGTTATTTCTTCTAAATTTTTGGTTTTACTATGGCAAATAGTAACAGTTGCATTAGCAGACTTTGTATTTCGTGACATTAAAATGCTCATGGGAGTTCCCACGATATTACTTCTTCCTAATACAACACAATGCTTCCCTTCGGTTTCAATATTGCACCTTTCGAGCATTTGCATGATACCATAAGGTGTTGCTGGAAGATAGGATGGAAGGCTTGCCAGCATTCTGCCAGCGTTGACAGGATGAAATCCATCCACATCTTTTTTGGGATCTATCGCTTCAATTACTTTATTGACCGAAATGTGTTTTGGTAATGGCATCTGAACTATAAATCCATCAATCTCTTCATCATTATTTAAAAACTCAACTGCTTTTAACAAATCTATTTCACTGATGGTTGCAGGATAACGATATATAGAAGAAATAAAACCCACTTCTTTGCATGATCTTTCTTTACTTGCCACATAAGTCTGGCTGGCAGGGTCTTCCCCAACAAGTATAGCTGCCAAATGAGGAGGGTTTTTGCCATCATCAATCATTTTTCTGACTTCATTGGCAATTTCCGTTTTAATTTCTTCGGAAATTATTTTTCCATCTATTATTTTCATGGTCTTTTGCTT
>CAZCBG010000027.1:6260-36098 GCA_964496885.1 uncultured Bacteroides sp.
TTTTAATTTCTTCGGAAATTATTTTTCCATCTATTATTTTCATGGTCTTTTGCTTAATGGTTAATCGTTATTAGTTATTCATTTGCAGTTCATAATTCTATTAACTGATAACTGTATATTTATCTTCTCTTCATATTGCCCATTGATTGCATCAATTTGCTTCCTTTGCCACCGCTCATCATTTTCATCATTTTACGAGTTTCATCAAATTGTTTGATCAAGCGATTGACTTCCTGGATATCAGTGCCGCTTCCATTGGCAACTCTTTTTCTACGGCTACCGTTCAAGAGTGAGGGATTTGATCTTTCTTTGGGTGTCATGGATGTTATAATGGCTTCGATACTTTTGAATGCATCATCTTCAATTTCAACATCTTTTAGCATTTTTCCCATTCCGGGAATCATGCCGACAAGGTCTTTCATATTTCCCATTTTTTTGATTTGTTTGATCTGAGAAAGAAAATCATCGAAATTAAAAGTATCCTGTTGTATTTTTTTCTGTAATTTTTTTGCAGCTTCTTCGTCAAATTGTTCCTGAGCACGTTCAACAAGAGAAACAATGTCGCCCATACCCAAAATACGATCAGCCATTCGTTCGGGATAGAATACATCCAGGGCATCCATTTTTTCGCCTATACCAACAAATTTGATTGGTTTTTCAACGACTGAACGAATGGTAAGTGCAGCACCACCTCTGGTATCTCCATCTAATTTTGTAAGAATTACACCATCAAAATTCAGCTTGTCGTTGAATGCTTTTGCAGTATTAACTGCATCCTGACCAGTCATAGCATCAACTACAAAAAGTGTTTCCTGAGGATTGACTTCTTTTTTGATAGCTGCTATCTCATTCATCATTTCTTCGTCGATAGCCAAACGACCTGCCGTATCGATAATTACAGTTGCTATCCCTTTTTCTCTGGCATAGGCAACAGCTTTTTTTGCAATTTTTACTGGTTCTTTGCTATCGATATCCGAAAATACTTCTACACCAATTTGTTCACCCAACACCTTTAACTGTTCAATAGCAGCAGGGCGATACACATCACAGGCTACGAGTAAAACAGTTCGCCCTTTTTTGGTTTTAAGGTAACTGGCTAATTTTGCTGAGAAGGTAGTTTTACCTGAACCTTGTAAACCCGACATTAAAATAATGGCCGGACTTCCTTTCAGATTAATTTCAACTTTCTCACTTCCCATCAAAACAGCCAATTCATCGTGTACGATTTTAACCATTAACTGACTGGGAGATATGGATGTAAGCACATTCTGGCCTAATGCTTTTTCTTTAACAGTTTCGGTAAACTGTTTCGCAATTTTAAAACTTACATCGGCATCGAGTAAAGCTTTTCTAACTTCCTTAAGGGTTTCTGCAACATTTATTTCTGATATACGTCCTTGGCCCTTAAGAACTTTAAATGCTCTGTCGAATTTTTCACTTAAACTTTCAAACATATCTTTCTTTTAATTTTAAGAAGTGCAAAAATAATAAAAAAGAATATATTATTTTGATAAAATAATCTGAGATTATTCAAATTTGGCAATTCCAAAATAAAACGTAACTTTGCATGCTTTTTTGAAAAAACAATTAATATATTTATGGCAACAACACAAGATTTTAAAAACGGATTATGTATAGAATTTAATGGAGAATTATTTTCGATATTTGAATTCCAACACGTAAAACCCGGCAAAGGACCAGCTTTTGTTCGCACTAAGCTGAAAAATTTAAAAACAGGAAAAGTAATTCCAAATACTTTTACTGCCGGAGTTAAAATTGACATAGCCCGCGTAGAAAGAAGGCCTTATCAGTTTTTATATAAGGAAGAAGGTGGCTATAATTTTATGCATGCCGAAACATTTGAACAACTTTTAATAGATGAAGCAATTATAAATGCGCCTCAGTTTTTAAAAGAAGGCCAGAATGTTGAAATTACGGTTCATGCCGATACTGAAACTCCATTACAATGTGAGTTGCCTGCATTTGTTGAAATGCTGATAACATATACTGAACCTGGTGATAAAGGAAATACTGCTACCAATGTTATGAAAGAAGCAACCGTTGAAACGGGCGCAATCATTAGAGTTCCTTTATTTATTGGTGAAGGCGAAAAAATTAAAGTAGATACCCGTACCGGTGTTTATTCAGAAAGAGTAAAATCATTTTAAGATACTATATTTGAATCAAGTAATAACGCAATAGATGAAATTAACATCACCTTTAAAATTAAAAGAAATCGCTTCTATCATAAATGCTGAGTTTGTGGGCAAACCTGATTTTTTAATTTCAGGAATCAACGAAATTCACATGGTTGAAGCCGGGGATATAACTTTTGTTGATCACCCAAAATATTATAAAAAAGCACTTACTTCAAAAGCTACCACCATTATTATCAATGCAAAAGTTGATTGTCCGGAAAATAAAGCTTTGTTGTTTTGCGAAGATCCATTTGAAGCTTATGTTTCTTTGGTTCGGAAATTCAGAGGTTTTCAACCTTCAGCTTTTTTTGTGAGTCCTTCAGCTAAAATAGGTGAAGGAACTGTAATTCAACCAGGCGCATTTATTGGCAATTCTGTTAAAATCGGTAAAAATTGTATCATTCATGCCAATGTAAGTATTTATGATTTTACTGAAATTGGCAATAATGTAATCATTCATTCCAATACTGTTATTGGAGCTGATGCTTATTATTTTCAGCGTAAACCTCAGGGATATCGTAAAATGGAATCCTGTGGTAAAGTCGTTATATCTGATAATGTTGAAATAGGTGCATTATGTGCAATTGATAAAGGTGTTTCTGGAGATACATTCATTGGAAAAGGTACTAAATTTGACAACCAGGTACAGATAGGGCATGATACACGTATTGGAGCCAATTGTTTGATTGGGTCTCAATCGGCAGTGGCTGGTGTAACTGTCATAGAAGATGATGTTATTATTTGGGCAAAAGTTTCAGTTAATAAAGACCTGCATGTTGGAAAAGGTGCTGTAATATTAGCTACCTCTGGTGTTGATAAGGATCTTGTTGGTGATAAAGTGTATTTTGGTATTCCTGCCGACGAAGCCAGGAAAAAATGGAAAGAAATTGCCTATACCAAGTTGCTTCCCGATTTTATGGAAAGTGTTAAACGAAACGGTCATGATAAAAAATAAAATAAAAAAAGGAACTCATAAAGTTCCTTTTTTTATTTCTGGTTTTGTATTTTTAATAGCTTCATTTTTAAGATGGTATACATCCAATGCAACGATCATGGCTATAAAGCCCCAAAAAGGAACTGAAGCTTTATCCGTATCCAGGAAATTATTCAGGAATCCATGCGTATAATACGTTACCAGGCTCAATAAAGCTATTAAGGTAAGAAGTCTTGTCTTTTTGTCATTTGAATTACGATACACCTTTAAAGCCGTATAAATTGCAGAAAAAGCAATGGCTAATACTGATAATAATCCAAATACACCAGTTTCTGCCAAAGGTCCGATGTACTCACTGTGTGCATTTCCTCTATTTCCAGCGTTTGTACTGATAATCGTTTTCTCATAGGAATATTGATAGGGTGCATAACAAAACTGATAAGTACCAGGTCCAAAACCCCAGAAAGGTTTGTCTTTGAACATCCTGAATGCAGCTTCCCAGCGATTCATCCTTTCGAGATTAGAGGCATCCGTCGAAATATTCGACATGGATTGCAGGTGCTCAACTAAATTGTTGGAAGCATCTTGTTTGTTTCTCTCTAACTTCATTATAATTTCGCTCTGTAGCATGAAAAACAAAGCAATACCAATGACTGAAGTTAAGACAACCCATTTGAGCTTAATTTGTAATTTGATGACTAAAGTAAATACAACAGCTACTGCAAGTCCAAGCCATGCTGCACGGCAATAGGATAAATACAATCCTGTTAATAAAATACTACTCACAATAAGTGTTAGAAACCGCTGAATATTGGAATAAGATTTATCGAAAAGAAAACCAATAATTACTGGAATAAAGAATGCAATCATAACACCATAAGCAGTATGATCATTGTAAAAAGGATCCATAATCCAGTGACCTACGTCTTCGTCAAAATTATAACTGGCATGTTTGATAGTTGTGTAAATAATCACTAAACATAAAGAAAGTATATACATCCACGAAAATATCTTGATGTTCTTGATATTTTTAAATAACTGGGTAGCCAGAAAGAAAAACGGAATGATAAACCATAATTTTGCAATCAGAAACTTGAAAGAAACCAATGGAATTTGACTGGTCATACAGCTAAGCAACATCCATGACAAATAAAACAAAACAGCTATTGTTACAGGATGTTTTATGATTTTAATATCAAACGCCTGATCGAAAAAGAGTTTGTATAAGTACATCAGTAAAACTCCAACCATCAGTGGTTCTGTGGGTAAGGCAAGACCAAGTTGAGCTTCGTAACTACTTAATGTTATAGAAAGTGGTGTGAGAAATGTAATTAACAGCAAGATTTTGTCTAAAGAAGTAAAAAACATCAATATCAAAAAACCTAACAAAGGTAACGTCATGAACCAGAAAAATTCATTGGCTATAAATATTGCATTGATGAGGATAAATAATCCGCTAATGCTATAAATTAAGATTAGTTCTTGTTTCTTTGTCAATGAGGGTAAAAATTGAAGTTTATGATTTCAGTATGCTTTTCTTGTAAACATTTTCAATAAAGATTAATACCAGTATTGAAAGCATAAACGCAGAAAATGAGGATACTAAAACAATCAGCCATCGAACAGGAGTAGTTTTCTTTTCTGCTTTAAAAGCAGAATCAACTACAAACTTTTGGGGCATATATTCTTCTGCATCTACTTTGGCTTCGTCGTATTTGGCTTTTATTTTGCTTAGCTGGTCAATTTTATAACCCAATGTGTTACGCAATGTAACATAAATTCCACCATATTTTGATAATGTATCCAGTTTGGCTTCGAGTCTGTCAACCCCTTGTTTGTTTCCTTTTCCAATCTGAATGGCAAGTTCCTGGTTGGTCATTTCAGCTTGCGTTTCGTAATCGTTGATGCCTTTCCCACGAATAATTTTCAATGAATCATCTATATATTTTATATCTTTTTGAATACTTTCATAGTTTCTTTTTACAATTTCGAAACCTCTAAGGGCACGTTCTTTTTGCATGGCATTTTTTGTAGAATCGAGTAAATCGGAAATTGTATTTGCAATATTGGCAGCCATTTGAGGATCTTTATCCAATACTGAAATTTCTACTGCCATAAATTCTGTTCTTTTAAAACTAATATTATCTGTATATTCCTGAATCAAATAAGTGTTTTTAAATTTTGAATCTTCGCTGATATTGTAATGCTTCACAAGGTTGAATCTTTCAATTACTTTATCTCTGATTTTGCTAGAGTTTAATATTTGCAGCAATTGTTCAGCTTGTTCTTCTTCTCCAAAATCAAGAATGTCTGTTTTGATGCTGTTATCGCTTAACAATGCTTTTGAAATAGAGTTGGAAGAAGTAGGGAACAAGATTACGGTGGATTTGAATTTTGGTGTAATCAAAAACGAAGCTCCTGCTGAAAGTATTGCTGCTGCAATGATAACAATCAGAAATACTTTACGCCAATTCCATAAAAAGATAAAGAAATTGCTTGAATTAAAATCAGTATTGTTTTTTTTGATTTCTGTCATAATTGTTAAGTTTTGTCAGGCAAAAATAAGAAAATTTATTGATATAGCGATAGAGGGATTTTGTAATTTGAAAATTTGAAAACTAAAATTTTTAATTAGATCCCATCACAGCAATAAATCTAATTCTTAATGCCTACAGCCTAAATAGCTAATCTATTTTGCTTTATTCTGTATCAGTGTAAGCAACGATTTAAAATTCAATAACTTCAGGAAGGAAGCATAAACGATGGAAAGTATAACCATTCCGGCAAAATTGTAAATCCATTTTTCTTCAATGAAATGTTTTGAGAATATATTGATGATTACCACACCAATGGCAAAGGCAAGAATTGAAATCAAAAAGCGGTAATCTACTTTAAATTTAAAGACTCTTTGGGCAAAAATAACCTGAACGATTGCACTTAAAAATTGGGTAAGAATACTAGCGTATGCAGAACCAAGAGCTTCCAAGCGAGGGATTAAAATAAAATTCAACGAAATATTAAGCAACATGCCGGTAGCGGCAATAAAATTCAATTCTTTGAGGTTTCCGTTGGCTGTAAGTAAGGTTCCAAAAATATAAGTGGTTGAAACTGCAATAAATCCCATCATTAGCCATTTGAATACCTCGGCAGATTCTGTTACATGATTGGTATACAGCATCCCCATCAGCTCCATGCTATAGAAAAAGGAACCAATCCCGACAATAAGGGCTATCGTAATAAGGAGTTTGAAAGATAATTTGACAATATGTACGATTTCATCACCGTTTTTAATCATTTTCGAAAACAAGGGAAGCAAGAGCACTGCAAAAAGATAGGCAATCATATTTGTAGCATCAAGTAATCTGTAAGAAGAAGCATAAATTCCAGCTTGTTCATCGCCTTGAGTATTCGGAAGTAAACGTTCGAGCATTACAGAATCAATGCGATTGTAGAATGTCATCAGCAAGGCTAAAATAGCAAAAGGAAAGCTTTGTTTGATAATCATCACAAAAAAAGGTCGGTTCCATTTGAGACGGGTAAAAGCAGATTTTCGTTTAACAATTATAAAAGCTATAACAGCTGTAATAAAATAAGCTGCTGTTTGGGCATATACAAACCATTCTATTCGGAATGGCCCGGTTGTTACATTGCCCCAAATCAGTATCCCACAAAATATTATCATCAGTGTCCTATCCAACACCGATACGATACTGTCGGTTTTAAATAATAATAAACCGGATATATTGCTTCTTAAATACAATACAAAAGATATCAAAAACTGATTGAAAATCATCCAGCCCAAAATATATAACTGATGACTATTGTAACCTACAATTAAACCAAAAGTGAGGGTTAATACTGCAAAAACAACTGCCAGCATTAATTTTAATATCACTATGCTCGAAAAGTGTTTGTTGAGTAAATGATTGTTCTGGGCAATGTTTTTATTGTTGAAATTGGTAATCCCAAAATCTAATAAAATATTGAAAAGAAAAGAGAAATTGAAAATGGCAAAATAAAACCCATAATCAGCAGCTCCAACCATATTTTGAACTGAACGATCTATTCCTAAAATCCAAAAAGGCTTGATTAATAGATTTAAAGTTAAAAGTAAAAAAAGATTGGTTAGAAATTTCCGCTGCATATCTGGTATATAATTTGCAAAATTAACAAAGCTTTGCGAAAAACCATAAAAATATTGTCATTTGCAAGCTTAGATTGCATAATTTTGTAAAATTATAATAAAACCTAATCATTCGCAATTTTTTTTGAATGCATTTAAAAAGGTTCGTTATTCATAAATTTAAAGATGAATGAGAATAGCTGTAAATACAAGGCTACTGATAAAAGGGAAGCTAGATGGAATTGGTTGGTTTACTTTTGAAGCTTTCAAAAGAATATGTTTACAACACCCTGAACACCAGTTTATTTTCTTTTTCGATCGTCCTTATCATAAAGATTTTGTATTTGCAGAGAATATAACACCTATTGTTTTATATCCTCAATCCCGACATCCTGTTTTGTGGTATCTTTTTTTTGAGTGGACTCTTCCCTTTGCACTTAAAAAGTACAAAGCTGATGTTTTTATTACACCCGATGGATGGCTTTCGTTGCGAACTAAAGTTAAGACAATGGCTGTAATCCATGATTTGAATTTCGAACATTTTCCCCGTTTCTTAAAGTTTTCTCACCGTATCTATCTGAATTACTTTTTTCATCGCTTTGCTCAGAAAGCAGATCGGATTGTTACTGTCTCAGAATATTCTAAAAACGATATCGCTGAATTGTATGGCATCTCAAAAAATAAAATTGACGTGGTTTATAACGGTTCTCATGATTTGTATAAACCAGTAAATGATAGTGTTAAAATAAAAATTAAGAAGGTATTTACGAACGGGAAACCCTATTTTATCTTTATTGGTTCATTGCATCCACGTAAGAACCTTAGCAATTTATTCAGGGCATTTGATGAATTCAGGAAGTTGAATCAAACTGAAACTAAATTGGTTATTGTCGGACAAAAACAATGGTGGAATGGAGAAATTGAAGAAGCATACAAAGCTATGGTATTTAAACAAGAAGTAATATTTACCGGAAGAATGGCTCCAGAAATTTTGAATGAATTGTTAGCTTCTTCGCTTGCTTTAACTTATGTTTCCTTATTTGAAGGATTTGGGATTCCAATTGTAGAAGCATTTTATGCAGAAACAGCCGTTATTACATCTTCAAATACATCAATGCCAGAAGTGGCTGGAGAAGCAGCCTTGTTGGTTGATCCTTATTCTGTTACTGCAATTGCTGATGCCATGCATTTAATAGATAGCAATCCAGAAATGCGTTTTTCGTTGATAGAAAAAGGCAAATCAAGAAGATTGCTTTTTAGCTGGGATCAGACTGCTGAAAAATTGTGGGCTTCTATTGAAAAAATATTATAATTACGAAATTTCGGAATGAAAATTGTAAGTTGATAGTATCTAATCATCAGATGATACAGCTTGTTGAAAATGAATTAAAATTAAAAAATTGAACAAAGATATATTATTGGAAAAAGGACTGAAACTTCCCGTTATGGAAGAATTTTACAGCCTACAGGGTGAAGGTTTTCATACAGGTGAAGCTGCCTATTTTGTCAGAGTAGGAGGTTGCGATGTTGGTTGTCACTGGTGCGATGTAAAAGAATCGTGGAATGCAGCTACGCATCCTGCGATTGCTACCGATGGCATTGTAAGTAGGGCAGCTGATTTTCCCGGAAAAGCAGTCATCGTAACTGGTGGCGAACCATTGAACTATAATCTGAATTATTTATGTGATCAACTTCATCAGAGAGGTATCAAAACATTTCTGGAAACATCTGGTACTTTGCCCATGAGTGGCGAGTGGGATTGGGTTTGTCTTTCACCAAAACAGAACAGTCCACCGCTAGCCACCAACTTTTTGTTGGCAGGAGAGTTGAAAGTTATAATTTCGGAAGATTCAGATTTTAAATGGGCTGAACTCAATTCTATGAAAGTTAATGCCAGCTGTATATTGTACTTGCAACCCGAATGGAGCAAAAGAAACGAAATGATGCCCAGGATTATTGATTATGTGATGTTGCATCCTCAATGGAGAATCTCATTGCAAAGTCATAAATACATGAAAATACCGTAGGAATTAGTAAACAGTGAACAGTGAATAAAAGGAAAGCTGAACTGAATTTGAATTAATGAAACAATAACCCAATAACATAATAACCAATAACCAATAACCAAAAATGCGACAGTTTAAGCTTAATAAAATTATTTTACTCCTACTGATGATGATTCTGTTGAGCAATCTTTCGTTTGCACAAAGTGGAATAAAATACAGTTCAAAATCAAAAAAAGCTGTAAAATATTATGAAGAAGCTACGCATTTCTATGATCTATACAACAATACCGCTTGTATTGAATCGTTGAGCAAAGCAGTTAAAGAAGATTCGAATTTTCTTGAAGCATATTATTTATTAGCAGCAGTTTATAAAGATAAAAAAGAAATTGACAATGCTATCAATGCTTATGAGAAAGCCATTGCAATTGACGAAAATTTTTATCCGGGGGCTTTGTATGCTGTGGCCAATATTCAACTTTCCAATGGAAGATATGAAAATGCTGGTATCAACTTTGAGAAGTATTTGGACCAAAAAGCTGAACCAATTTTAAAATTAAAAGCTGCCAGAAAAGCCCTTGAAATCATCGATTTTGCAATGTATCAGATGGCTCATCCGGTGCCTTTCAATCTGGTGAATATGGGAAGCAATATCAATTCGAAAAATGATGAGTACCTGCCGGCTATCACTGCCGATGAGCAAACCCTTGTTATTACAGTCTGCCAACCAAAAAATGATCAAAGCATTTCACAGGCAAATAATCTGCAAGAAGATTTTTATATCAGCCATAAAGTAAACGGGCAATGGACGAAAGTCGAAAATATGGGTCCGCCGCTGAATACTCCCGGGAACGAAGGGGCTCAGTGCATTTCACCCGATGGGCAGCAGATATATTTTACAGCCTGCAACCGAGATGATGGTTATGGTAGTTGCGATATTTATTATACTCATAAAGTGGGAAATGCTTGGACGACACCTGTTAATTTGGGAGAGCCAGTAAATACTTCTGCTTGGGAATCACAACCAAGTATTTCGTCGGATGGCAAAACGCTTTACTTTACCAGTGCAAGGCAAGGAGGCAAGGGAGGTATGGATATCTGGAAAACGATGTTAAATGATGAAGGGAAGTGGGGTGTACCAATAGATCTGGGTGATAGTATCAATACACGCTACGATGAAGTTTCTCCTTTTATTCATCCCGATAATCAGACGCTTTATTTTTCATCGGATGGCAGATTGGGAATGGGGGGCAAGGACATCTATTATTCCCGTAAAAATGCCTTGGGCGAATGGGGGAGGCCTGTTAATATCGGCTATCCAATAAATACTTATGCTGATGAAGTCAATCTTGTTGTAAATGCCAAAGGTGATCTGGCTTATTTTTCTTCCAATAAACCCGGTGGATATGGTAAACTCGATCTCTATAGTTTTGAGCTTTACCCTGAAGCACGTCCTTTAGCAGTTAACTATTTGAAAGGAAAGGTTTATGACAAAGAAAATATGCGCAATTTAGAAGCTAAATTTGAGCTGATCAATCTCGAAACCGGGGAAGTTGTGGTGCAATCCAAATCCAATGCTTTGTCTGGCGAGTTTTTGCTTTGTCTGCCGGTGAATAAAAACTATGCCTTGAATATTTCTAAGGATGGTTATTTGTTTTATTCTGAAAATTTTTCCCTGGAGGGCAATCATTCCGAAATGAAACCCTTTTTGAAAGATTTACCTTTACAGCCCATTCAGATTGGAGAATCGGTGGTGCTCCGTAATATATTCTTTGAAACAGACAACTATGAGTTAAAACCTGAGTCGAAAATAGAGTTGACCAAATTGCTTGCTTTTCTAAAGCAAAATCCACGTATGAAAATAGAAATCAGCGGACATACTGATCATACAGGTACCGAAAAATACAACTTGAGCTTATCCGAAAACAGAGCCAAGTCGGTGTATGATTACCTGATTGCCAATGCTGTTACACCTACACGCCTGACTTACAAAGGATACGGATGGGTCAAGCCAGTGGATAGCAATGATACTGAAATCGGCAAGGCAAATAACAGGAGAACTGAATTTAAGGTTATAGGGAATTGATTAGGTTATTGGGTAATTAAGTTATTTGTTAATATTTAATTACGAAGTTTACTGAAAATGAGCTTAGTTGAAATCTAGGTGATTTTGGAAATATTGCTTAAGCTGTTGAATACAATCAAATATTATACTTCCCTATAAACTGGTTTTAGTCTATTTGAATTCATATTTGCGGATGGTATCACTTTTTACTTTGGCAAACATGCTATATAAGCTGTAATCCCATTAAAAATCATTTGCATTCCTATAGCAGCAATTATTAGACCTGTAATTCGAATCAATGGCATAAGAAAATTATATTTAATTAATATTTTCCCTATTGGTAGTGCATTTCTCATAATTAGCAGATTTAAACCAATTGCCAATACCACAGCAGAAATTGTTATAGTTTTACCGTATATAGAAGGCATTGAAACTACTGCTGTGATTGTGGCAGGTCCGGCAATCATAGGGACAGCTATAGGGACAGCAATGATTTCTTCAATTCGTGTTGTGCGCTCAATGGCGAGCACAGCTCCGTTTTGTAAGCCCATAAACCCATTGTAAAGCAATACTAATCCACACGTAATCTGAAATGCATAGATTTGTAAATTAAAAACATAGTTTAAAAGCATGTGACCGAATACTAAAAATATCATCAGAATACCAAATGCAGTAATATTTGATCTATTAATAATTTTACGCAATTCATCATTGCTGTATTTGTCTTTCAGTGTGAGAACAACAAATAATTTTTGCAGTGGGTTAACAAGAACTAAAAATGCAAAGAATGCATTAAAAAATACATTTAAATTCATAGTTACTTTATATTTATACAATAAATTTTAAAAAGTGACATGATTTTTTTTAAGCGAACTTATATCCGCTTTGAAGCCTGTTTATATTTCTACAAGTATTCAATTTAAATAATATTAATCTAACGCATTTTTGATTTATTTATTTCTTTGAATAATTAATGTATAAAGCCACTGATCTGTAAATTACGTTTTAGTTACAATACCAGATTTAAAGGCTACTTTAGCTAACGAAGGTGTAAAATATCAGTAAAGCAAGGATGATACCGGTAAGCACAGCCAATAAGCCAAACACACGCATGGCAACTTCCCAGATGAGCGGAGTGGGCTTATGCACTTCGAAATCTTTTGAAATGCCTTGCTCCTGATAACGCTTCCACTGTTCGCTTCGTTCGTTTATCATTTCTTCTTCTGTAACTTGACCATTGAAAATAACAAAGTCCATCGGAAACTTCTCAAAACGGAAGTGAGTGTTAAAGAAATGGATGGTAAAGATGAAACCTACAGCCAACAGCGCCTCGTCGGAATGGATGATGGTTGCAACATTAAAAAACCATCCTGGCAGGAATTTTCCAAAAAATTCAGGAAACCAAAGAAGTAATCCACTGGATCCAATAACAGCTACCCCCCAAAAGACGGCCAAAAAATCAAACTTTTCCCAATAAGTCCATCGGTCAAATTTTGGCTTTGGTCCACGGAAAAGGAACCAACGAAACATTGCCTTCATATCACGAAAATCTTTGCGATTAGGGAAAAGCGAATCGAAACCAAAAAGACGTTGGAAAAAGCTTTCATTGGATGTCTTTTTAGAAAATAGGAAACGGATACTCAACACCAGAGCTACAAAAAGATACCCAAATGTGATGATGGCACATATACGGTGAATTATTCCAGCGTTAGCAGTTCCACCATAAAAGTCCATTAAAGCTTTGCCCCATGAAGTATTGTTAAATTTCAATGGCAGACCAGTTAATGCCAATCCGAGAAAACTTGTCACGACGAATAGGTGCATTACAATCTGGTAAGGACGAAAGCGCCTATAGACTTTTTGGTGGGTTTTTACCTTATTGTTGATATGAGTTGTAGATGTTGAGAATAATTCAGCATTGCGCATTTGTTTCTTTTCAACAAAACCCCGGAAAGCCCAAAGTAGTGAATGAATCCAAAAAAACAGAAAGACACTGATTAGCAAGATATTCATGCTAAGGGTAACCCAGAAAAGCATTGGAAACTTTTTGTGGTTGCTTGGCTCTGCATGAGCAATAAACTTGGCAAATCCTTTACTTGAGTTATCGTGACATTGTTTGCAGGTATTGGCTAAATGGGCCGAATTTACTGTTGAATTGCTATCCTTTTTAGGAAGTATATTATGTGAACTGTGGCAATCGGAACAACCTGCAACTTTTTCAGGGTAGCCGAGACGAATGTTCTTACCATGATAGCTTTCAAAATAGGACTCAGGAGCAATCGTTGTCACTTTGTTACGTGACATCATTTTCGCATCAGAATGACACTTCATGCATGCTTGTGTATGAAATGATCGACCCTGCGCATCGTTATCAATTTTATTTATCCCATGATTACCGTGGCAATCAATGCAGCCAGGTGCATCTATATTTCCTTTGAGAAGAGCCTGGTAATGTATCGATTTGAAATAAGGTGATACTTTCTTATGACATTCTCCACAAAGCTTGGCAGAAGCCAGTTTATTATTTTTAATAGAGGTTATATTATGAATGTCTGCATGACATTTTGAGCATGTAACAGGGAGTCGCTGGGCGTTATGAACACTTGCTGCATGTTCTTTTACAATGGTATTGTGGCAACTGCTACAACTCATGGGCTTATACGAAACAATACATACTTTTTTTACTAATATATCCTTAGCTAAAGGCTGCTTAGTTTCATCTTTGATATGACAAGCAGTGCACATCAAAGAATGATGAACAGAAGCATTATATGCATGCATGGAAATCTTTTTTTCATGGCAGCTTATGCATTCTGAATTAGATGGAGCAAAAATTGTAGAAGTTTGAGCTGTTACAACCGATGTTAGCAATCTGAATATTATCAAAAAGCTTAGTATTTTTAATGTTGAAGGTAATATTTTCATAAGATTAAATAAATTTAGCTACAAAGTCCTCCGGCTCGTTTTTTTGAACCTATTTTGATTTTAGGGATATATGCGTTTTTTGGGAATAATTGAAGTACTTCTGTAGGAGGAGAAGCAAGGTTGATATTCTTCTCGTGAACCTTTATATTAGCAAAAAGACTATTCCAATTATGTAAACCGTTTTCGAGTATATATAAATTTATTACTCCCTGAACTTTTAGATATTGCCATGCTTTGATTGAGATAGTATCGTTATTAGCTATAAGCACCACCACACCCTGAGGTGGAAGCTGCGCGAGTGGAGACACAAACTTAGCATTGAATAGGTCATCCATTTTAACATTTTCCGAGCCACTTAGATGAAAAGCTTCAAAATCTTTATTCGGACGCAGGTCGAGGGTAATAAGTTTAATGGTCGATTCGTTATTTGTTTTAACATATTCCAATGGATGAATAAAGACAGCTCTTGTTGCAAGCTGGCCTGAATACTTTTTTTCCATAATTTTCCATTTACGGATTGGATCAGGTTGTCCGATGGTCCATACCAATGCTGCAACAGCAAGCAATATTCCAGCACCATAAAGATAAGGACGTCTTGTAATTTTCCAGGACCAGGTTTTTCCTTTAGCTTTATAGTTGAATAACTCTTCCACTTTTTCAGCAAAGTAAAACATAAGCAAAGCAAAAATTGTCACCCCAAATACTGTAGCACCAATAGACCAACCCAGCCAGTCAGAAACCAGATAACGATCGGTGAAAGAAGAATTCCAGAAATTTTCAAACCCAGGTAGGGATTCGCCAAACAGGCCTGCGCCTATAATTGTTCCAACAAGGAAGAAAAGTCCATCGATTTTGAAACTTGCAGTTGCCACAAGCGAAGTGCCTGGGCAATAGCCACCAATGATGAAACCAACACCCATAATAAGTCCTCCCACAATACCAGGCCATAGGAAAGTTTGATTTACAGCAAGCTGAGAGAAATCGAGCAAACCCAAGCCCGATGAAAGAAAAATCAAAAGACAAGCTACAAGAATCCCCGTAAACATTGTTTTTAATACGGTCATGTCTTTTAAATAGAATTGAGCAGCAAGTCGGCGTGAATCGCCAAATCCAGCCAATTCCAATGAAATGCCGAAACCGACACCAATCAGTAAGAAAACCACATATCCGCCGGCTTTCCCTAATAACATAGTAACATCGATAGGTAACATAGTAAATTTCTCCTTTTTTTAAAAATTAATCAGCCCAAAGGCGACGAACAAAATATGCAACAGCATAACCTCCTATAAATACACTGAACATAAATGCCCAGCTTCCTAGTGAAAGAACGGCTCCACCTGATAATGCCTGCCCTGATGTACAGCCACGTGCAAATCGGGCTCCATACCCCATGATGATTCCACCTAAAAGCGCAAAGAAAAGACGTTGATAGTTTGATATTTTCTGACCTTTGTATATTTCGATTTTTAAGCGACCATTCAACCATGCTGAAATCAACCCGCCTGCAAATGTTCCAATTAAAAGAAACAAGCTGGGGTGATCCAGTGCATTGCGATTACCAGCACCCATGGCAGCAAAAGTGCCGACACTGTCAACATGTGATGACCAAATTAGTTTTGTAAGCGCAACCTGAATACGACTAATAGCTCCTGATGCTCCCAAACCACTATGCGTTAATGCAAAAGCAGCAAAAAGAACCACACCGAGAATACTACCTGCAAAATATGGATTCTTGACGTTGTTTGGTATTTTTTTCATTGTACAAATTTTTAATATTGTGATTATTTTTTTACTACCTGAACAGGATCATGATCGTATCCGAGTTCTTTCCAGTTCAAACGGCCTCCCTGAGAATGACATTGCTTGCAAGACAAAGCATTCTTTTTTGTTGTAACCATATGCGTAATAGGCCAATACATCTTCGTATTCGTAAACCCATACTTGCCACTATAAGGCAATCCATTGATTTCAGCACCTTTCTTTATAGCATAAGCCCAGTCGAACTTGGTCCAATATCCACCTTCTCCACTTGTTAAAGGAGGTATAATTATATTATTGACCGGATCGTAGGGTTGGCTGGCATGATGTACTTTAAAAGGCCATATTTTAGCCTTTGGATTATCTTGTGAGCCAATCGGACGATTCATATAATGCTCAGCTTCAGAATCGAGTTTGTCCCCTAGTACGTATCGATCCATCTTTCCAGTATACCATGCGTATGTTGGGACTACATCTTCTTCATAATGGAATTCACCCTTTATCTTCAGGTATTCGTGAGGACTGTCTTTCCGGCTAGAATCTCCTGCTTTCGACCAGTCCCAGGTCATTTTTGTAGGGTACTTTCTCGCAAACTCTGGAATATGGCAGGTCTGACAGGCTATTCGAACAGCGTGCTCATTAAGTCGATGGTCATTATGTGGTTTATCTGTATGACAATTCTCACATCCAAAACGTATTGCTTTAGTTTTTTCAGTATAAGTGGTATTCAATTTACCTGAAATAACATGATTGTGTGTTTTGTGGCAGTCAATACATTGAAAATTGAGCTTTCCCATATGGAAGTCAAGTTCCTGATTAGCATTCAGCAAAGATTCGTCAAGGTCGCCATGTTTTACACCCATACCACCGCCGCCATTGAAATGACAGATGCCGCAGTTTTCGCGATAAGGCCGGCGTACACTTCCCGCAACTAAACGTAAATTTACATTTTTATTTGGCATCCCTAGTTTTGTTTTTGAGTAAGTTCCCGAACCGTCATGACATACTAGACAGTCCACATTTTCTTCTTTTGTTAAATCGAAATTATTGTCCTTCCACCCGTAACCGGCATGACATATTACGCAAGAGCCCCAGTTACCTACTACGCTGATACAAAAGTTATTGATCTGATTTCGCTTCCCTAGTAGAATGGTTTTCCCATTTCTAACAACATCACCACTGATCCAGGTCCAATGTGCTGTTTTCATTATTTCCTTAGAACTATTCGGATGACATTTAATGCACATAAGAGTCACTTTCTGTGGTGAATCAATTGAGTCCCTGAAATAGGCACTGTGATCTAAATGAGGTAACAAACGTCCTTCAAGTGGATTTTTAGCATTTTGTACTGATTTATTATTGGATTTGGAGCCATTGTTGCATGAAGTTGCTACTATTATTAAGAGTAGGGCTATTCCAACAAGACGAAACGCAATGAGTAAAGACTTTAAAATTCTCATAATTTCTTATTTGAATGTGGTATTGGCCAGACCAAAAACACAAGTATTAAATTTTATTAAATTTATGTTAGCAAAAGTATATCTTGTTAATTGAATAACAATAAATATACCTGTGCGCTTTTGTAAAATTAAATGTGATATAACGCACATTATTTTTATTATCTTTGCAATCTATATTATTAATAAATAGATAAAATGGAAATGTCAATCTGTCAGTTATGCAATTTAAAATCATCAGCTGCAAAAAAGTTGAGTGATGCTGAATTATGTATGCTTGGTGAAAATTGTGCTGAAACACATTACCAAGCCGGTGATATAATCATCAAACAGGATGCACATTCAACCAATGTTGCTTATCTTAAATCTGGTTTGGTTAAAATTCATATTGAAGGAACTATTAAAGAAAAAATCATTAAAATAACAAAAGCTCCTACCTATCTTTGTCTACCCAGTAATTTTGGGGATAAGGTCAATCATTTTTCCGCAACAGCATTGGAGCCGACGACTGTTTGTTTTATCAATGTTGATATGTTTAAAAAGTTAATTTATGAAAATGGAGATTTTGCATATCAGATTATATTAGATATGAGTAAAAATGAACTTCAGAATTTTCATAATTGCTTGAATAATGCTCAAAAACAAAACATAGGAAGAGTTGCCGATGTTATTATATTTTTTGCTAATATAATTTATAATTCAAATACTTTCAGGTTACCGGTCACCAGAGAGGAGTTAGCTGCCCTGGCAGGTATTTCCCGCGAAAGTTGCAGCCGAATCTTTAGTGAATTTAACAATGATAAAATTTTGGAAGTAAATGGTCGTAATATAAGAATTCTAAACGAAAAACTTCTCATACAGATTAGCGAAAAAGGCTAGCTGTGATTGATAAATAAATTAAGGCTAAACATGTCTTATTAATGCGAATAAAGAGGTGAAAATTAAATAAGTGCTTTGCTATTTTACCAAACACATGAACAATGAAACCTTTTTAAATCTTTATACGTATTCTTCGAAAGTCTGTATTTTCAATTTGTATATTAATCAAAGATTCAATAGGTTGTTGTATTCTAGATACAGCAGTTGAGAATAAACAATTTACAGCTTTATCAAAATAGTTTATGTTTTCTGATTGGGTTAACAGGATTTATCATTTAAGCATTTTGATTAGATGAAATTTTGGAGAAAGCTTAATTATGATAAATTTTATCTCCATAGAATGTTCTATTTTCAATATTACTCCAAGCTTGTTTAAATACTCTCATATCATTTTCTGATGAACTTTATTTAGGTAAATGGTCATTGCGTTTTTGTCTGTAAAATCAGCTTTGTTATTATTACTATATCTTTTAAAACAATAATTTAAATTTTTTTCAAAAATTTCACTGATATAAAAATAATTTTCTATTAATTTGCATTCTTTATTGATGATAATCATATCATGGTTTGATTCGTGGTTTTAACAGCTAAGATGATTATTATTAAAATATTGACTTAGCATTTTTTATATAATATGCTAACAATCAAATTCTTAATAGATTTTCGTTTTTGTCTATTTTAACCCTTGATTCGCATTGTCAATTTTTATCAATATTTTTTTTCTTAAATTATAATGTATCTCTTATTTTTTAATTGATTTTACAACAGGCAATGCATCAAAACAATCACATTATAAAACCTGAATATCAAAAGGCAATACATAACGTACTGCATTATATTAATAATAATCTCTCAGGAGATGTCTCTCTAGAGACCTTGGCAGACATAGCTAATTATTCTCCTTTTCATTTTCAAAAAATATTTTCTTCAGCTGTAAATGAGTCTCCTAAACAATACATAATGAGACTTCGTTTAGAAAGAGCTGCTCATTTTCTTAAAGTATTTCCCAACTTAGCTGTCTTAGAGATAGGCTTGGAATGTGGCTTTACTTCTCCTTCAATTTTTTCGCGAGCTTTTAAAAAAAATTATAACGTAACAGCCGAAGAGTTCCGCAATACGTCTACTGAAGAAATAGATAATCTTTTAAATCCATTGTTGGAGAATATTAAAAATCCTATATTTGAAAACACCAATCAATGGATTGGTAAAATCACGAATCCATTGGAACGAATTGATGACTATATAATTGACCCAACTCCTTCAGTCAATTTCTTTTCTCCATTAAAAATTGCGTGTTTTCAAACTACACTCAGCCATTCCGAAAATATTACTTTCGCTTTTAAAAGTTTGATGCAATGGGCTATTCCTAATGATATAATTACAGATAACTTAAAATATATTGGGATATTATTGGATGTACCTTTTTTTACTTCTCCCGAAAAATGTAGGTACATTGCAGGTATTGAACTCAAGAATGACATTAAAACGAATAAAGCTGTAAATATTTTAAATATGAAAGAAGGAAAGTATGCTTCCTTCATTATGAAGGGAAATCTTGAAACTACACTTTATAATTTATTAGCCTTAAATCATAAATATCTTGACGAAATGGGCTATCAGGTAGAAGATATTATTTGTTACGAAGTCTATGACGAATGCCCAGCATACAAGCCTTATGAAAAGATTAATAAAAAAATTCTGGTCCCGGTAAAAGCCAAGTCTAATTAAACTCGTCGTCATTGCCAGGAGGTAAGACGAAGCAATCTATTGTATATTAACCCCTAAAGCTTTTCCATCCGGTAAGGTATAAATCAAAAATTATTCCAACAAAATAATTTTCGCAAGATTTGCAAACTACTTCACAGGTTTTGTAAATTAAATTTTTTTTCACCACCCTACTTTTGCAGTCTAAATAAAATAATTTTAGACTATGAAATCAATACAAATTTTAATTTCAATCTTCGTGGTAAATATATTTATAACTACTGCAAATAGCCAAACTATCCAAACTGGAAGTATTAAAGGTAAAGTGTTTGATAAAACTACTAAGCAAACACTTCCCGGCGCTAATGTCCTTATTAAAGGTACACAAATTGGTGTTTCTACAGATTCATCTGGTGCTTTTATTCTGAAAAATGTTAAAGAAGGAGTCTATACAATTATCGTTAGTTTTGTTGCTTACCACGAAAAAACGATCAATGATGTTCAGGTTATTAGAAACAAAACTAATTATATTGAAACAGAAATTGAAGAAACTATTTTAGAAATAAATGAAGTCACGATAACTGCATATAAATTTGAGAACAATCGTTTAGCTCCAGTTTCAGACTATAGTTTTTCACGCGAAGAAATTTCAAGAAATCCCGGCTCTCAAGGTGATATTTTTAGAGCTATCGGCATGCTTCCCGGTGTATCTAGCAGTGGTGGAGAGTATTCTGCAATCGCTGTTAGAGGTCAAGGTACAAGAGACAATGTTTATATGGTTGATGATATCCCAATCACCCAAGTGGGTCATCTGGAAGGCTATCCATCTTCCGAATCGGGTTTTAATGATCCCAATGGTGGCCGTTTTAGTATTTTTGCGCCACGTGTTATTGACAATGCCGAATTCCAGGGTGGGGGATTTAATGCTCAATATGGTAGAAGAAGTGCTTCTTTTTTAGGATTGGGTATAAAGGAAGGAAATAAGGAAGATCTTACAATTGATGGTCAATTTGATTTAATGGGTTTAACGTTGAATTATGATGGGCCATCTTATGTCTTTAAAAATACTGGTTTATTTATTTCGGCTCGTAATCAAAACTTGCAGCAGGTAGAAAATATTGCGGATCTTAAAAAGTTAGGGCTTCCGAAATATCAGGATTTCATTTTTAAATCAACTTCACAATTAGGCAAAAACAACAAGCTTTCGTTAATGGCAATTTATAGCCCCGAATCCTTTGTCCGTAATACAGATAATGTAAAAGAAGATAAAAATCTGGATAATCTTTTGGTTATTGACAACACTAAAACCAATGCTATTTTTGGTGTAAATTTAAGAACACTTCTGGGTAAAAATAATTATATCAAAAATATTATCTATTACTCAAATTTAACTTCCCGTAGTTCTTTCGGAAAGTCATTTCCACAATTGGATTTAGCAGGTAACCTCTACAATGCCGATAATATTCCTTTTGAAAAAGATGTTAGAAAAACTAATTATTCGGAATCCAAATTTGGTTTTAGGTCTATTCATACGATGCGTTTTAATAATGGTTCAAATCTCACTATAGGTATTGATGTGGATAGAGTAAGCTTGAGTAATTATAGAAATTTAAGCCGGAATGATACCTCTTTTGTCTTTAATGCTTCAGATTTCCGCTCCAATTTGCTGCAATATTTTACGATTATTAATCCTGCCTTTTTTAATGTTGAAATTAATAAGTACGCTAATAATGCTTCTGCTTATGTTAATTATTCTTTTTTGGTATTTAAAAAGCTCTCTCTTAATGCAGGTATTCGTTACGACTACAGTGATTTTACCAAGCAAAATACTATTTCTCCTCGGATAAGTGGAAGCTATCAATTCAACGAAACAAATAGTATTAATTTTGCTACAGGTATTTTTTATCAAGATCCAGTTTTGTCAGAAATAGCTGATCAATCAATAGCCAAACCATTAAAAGAAGAGAAAATTACTCAGATTATTTTAGGGTATAAAAAATATTTTAGTCCCGACTTAAAGTTAACTGTAGAAACATGGTACAAAAAATTGGACAATATGATAGTACGTCCATTTAGTGGCAATGTTGAGCAAAATAACTTAGGAAATGGCTTTGCCTTTGGTGCAGATATAAATCTTACCAAAAGACTGACTAAAAAAGTGCATGGTCAGATTGGTTATTCTTATACCGAAAGTAAACGTAACGACCAGAATGGTTTAGGCGAATATGATTTTACTTTTAGCCAACCTCATCAGTTTAATTTTTTAGTTGGATACAAACCAAACAATCATTGGATACTTTCTTCAAAATTCCGTTATGCTACTGGTAAGCCAACTGCATCATTCATTGTTCATCGCAACGTATTTAATAGTACAAATAATATTCGTTATTCTCAAGAAATAACTTCAGTAAATAGCACTCGTTTGCCCAATTTTATTAGTTTAGATATTCGTGCCGATTATAATTTTCAGATTAAAAAATACAACTTTTCAATATTTATAGACATTGTTGATGTTTTGAACAGACAGAATGCAAATGCCGAAAGTTTTAACCCTTTAACAGGAAAAACTTTTTACGATGGAATCTCAATATTCCCAACTTTTGGTTTAAAATTTCAGTTATAAAATAATAATTAAGAAAAATGAAAACAAAAAACAGAACATGGTTTTCCAACCATTCTCACACTTGGCTCGTTGTAATTATTACAGCTGCAATTGCTATAGTTTACATCAATTTATTGCCTAACGAAAAAATCTTTCCAAACGTATTAATTGGGATAATTGTAAGTCATTTGGTAATTGCTTTAATCTCTTTTTTTGGATTATGGATGCTTATTTCCGATAAAATTCAAATTCATTTCAAAAAGAATAAAAAACAAGAAAAATTTGACTTTGGATGGTCATTACAATGGCGAAAAGGATTTGCAATAGCTTCATTATTAGTTTTTATTTTAGCTGTTTATTCTTATTTTGGTTTATATAATTTCCCCTTTACCCGAATTATTGTCTTTACTATTTTGCTTTTATTCTCTTTTAATTTTTTTATTGCAAATGTCATTGCAAATAGCGAAAAACAACTAATTTTACCCTATGTTGATTTTATGGAAATAGATGGGGTAGTATTAGATGCAGGTTGTGGTTCAGGTCGATCTACAATAGCTTTGGCTAAAGTTCTGCCTGGAATTAAAATTATAGCACTTGATAGATTTGATGCCTCTTATTTAGACAATGGAGGACTTGATTTATTTAATAAAAATATTGAAATTGCCCAAATTACACAACGTGTTGAGATTCAAAAAGGGGATATTACGGCCATAGCTTATGATGAAAATACTTTTGATGGCGTAATAAGTTCATTTATGTTCGATCATTTGGGTAATAACAAACAAAAAGCACTGGCCGAAACATATAGAGTAATGAAGCCGGGTAGCCGATTTTTAATGATAATTTTGGTTCGTGGTTATACAAGTTTTGCAATTGGGAACGTTTTAAGTTTACTAATCTCACCTGCAACTAAATGGAGAGAACTATTTAAAGAAACAAAATTTAATTTAATAGATGAAGGAACAATAAATAGAGGCACCTATTTTTTGTTAGAAAAACCATTTTGATTTTTTAATTATGATTGAAATATTTTCAGGAAGTCTAGTCCTAAACCTAATACATGCTTTGATACCAAATCATTGGATACCTTTAATAGCAATATCCAAAACAGAAAAATGGACAAACAAACTCTTTCGGCAACATTAATAACAGGCTTTTCGCATACCTTAAGTACAGTGATAATTGGCATAATAGTTGGATTCATAGGTTATCAGTTATCGGAACATTACAAAAACAGCACCGAAATTATTGCACCTGCAATTTTAATTCTAATAGGAATTATTTATTTGATACTTGATGCCAAATCTTCACATCATCATCATATTGAAGATAAATCATTAAATAAAAACAAATCAAAACTCGCTATCATTATCTCCTTGAGTGTTGCAATGTTCCTTACACCTTGTTTCGAAATTGAAGCTTACTATTTTCAGGTTGCAACAATAGGGTGGTTTGGCATCATTATAGTATCTCTAGTACATGTTTTTACAACATTAATTCTTTATGTTATTATTAGTTTATTTAGGAATAAAAGGTGTTAATAAATTAAATTTACATTACCTCGAGCACCACGAAAAACTTATCACAGGAATAGTACTTATCCTAATTGGAATTTTAGCCTACATTGTTCCTTACTAAAAATAGCGACACTGAAGGTGATACATCAAATGCAATATTGAATCTTTACCGAATTTAACAATGATAAAATTATGGAAGAAAATGGTCGTTATATAAGAATTCTAAACGAAAAACTTCTCAAACAGATAAGCGACTAGGGGTAGGAGGGTTTTTATTATTTATCCTTTCTTACTTATTTCATGTAAATTATCGTAATCTTTCAGTTGTATATCTTTTTCATGCAGTTCAATTAAATGATCTTTTTCAAAAGATTTTAACAATTTAACTGTGCTTTCGGTAGATATTCCTGCAAAATCGGCAATATCTTTACGTGAAAGCAGTTGAAAAATTTCAGGGATTTGGTTTTTTAAGCTATCAATATATAATAAGGTATCTGCAATTCGTCCGTTCATTTGCTTATACATCATATTCCGCAATGTATCAAAAAGGTTTACATTCTGTTCGCAATATCTTTTAATGATATTAAAACCAAACATGCCATTTTGTTGCACAATGTTTGCTATTGATTCTTTTTCAATCAGATATACCTGACAATCGGTGATGGCAACGGAAGAGTAGTTGAATTTGTTTTTTGTAAAAACTGCTGATAGCCCCACAAATTCACCCGGTTTTATGATTCTAAGATTAAAGCTCTTTGAACTTTCACCCTCAATGTATTGTTTTGCTAATCCTGTAATAACAAACAATACATAAGAAGCGAATGCTCCCTGTTTGGTAAGATTATCTCCTTTTCGAAATGAAACCTGTGTTTTAGCTGCTCTAATCAGCTCAACTTCTTCGGGTGATAGCATCTGAAAACAAGGAGCGTCAATGTTGCAGATAAAGTCTTGATCCGTTTCGAGTATAGTTTTCATTCAGTTATATTAATGTTTGATTTTGCAAAGCTAATTAAAAATCAACGAAAGAATGTTTTAAATCAAAGAATAAGTTGTTTTAATTCAATCATAAGCTTGTGGTAGTATAAGGCAAAATCTATAACGTAAAGCATTTTATAATATACTTTTGCAGTATTAATAGTTTTTAAAAAATAATCATGTTATACACCAATTTAAAACACATCGAAACAGCTATGGATCATGCTAAAATTATCAGTGAAAATGATAACGTTTTGGTAATATGTGGCCGTATGGGGCCTATGTGTATCCCTGTCTACGGAATAGCAGAAGAAATTGAGAAAAAATATACTCACGTTCAGTTTTATGATATGGAATTTGATAATCCTGAATCGCAAGTTATTCGAAGTTTACCTGAAGTAAAAGGATTTATGGGGATTCCATTTGTTATTTACTATAAAAATGGCAAAGTAGTCAAAGCAACTTCAAGTATTCAAACCAAAGAACAGGTGATTTCTGTTTTGAATCAGAAATTCGTAGTTGAACAAAAATCTTAAAAAAAATCGTTTACAAATCTTTAAAAACAAAAAAATATGAATACATTACTAGTAGTTTTCGCCGGATTGGCTGTCTTTGGATATTATATTTACAGAAGCTATAAAAAAATGAAAAATGCACCTGTAGAAGCTGATCATGATAAAATCTTACACCTGAATGTAACAAATTTTCAGAAAGAAATCAACAAAGGGACTGTGTTGGTCGATTTCTGGGCCGACTGGTGTATGCCTTGTAAATTGATGGTGCCGATTTTGAATGAAACTGCAACTGAAATCAATGGAGATGCCCGTATTGGAAAGCTGAATGTAGAAGAATGTCAGATTTTGGCTACAAAATATGGAATAAGAAGTATTCCAACGATGATACTTTTTAAAAACGGTAAAGAAATTGATCGTTTTTCGGGCGTAAAACAAAAAGATTTTTTATTAAAACAAATCAATCAAATTAATTAAATCATTTAAATTTTAAAATCATGAAAAAAAACATGGGTATTGTTGACAGACTTATCAGATTATTCATAGCTGTAGTTGTCGTAGTTTTGTTTGTATTGAATATAATATCAGGCACATTCGCAATTATTTTACTTGTTTTAGCAGGTGTTTTTATACTTACTGTACTAATGGGCTTTTGTCCCTTGTATTTGCCATTAGGAATAAAAACAATTAAAAAAAATAGATAAAATAAATAAAATGAGATATATACTATTCGCTTTTACTCTTTTTACAAGCTTTTCTATTTTTGCTCAATCTTTTACTATAAGTGGATATATCACTGATAAAAAAAACGGCGAAACTCTCATTGGAGCTACAGTTTTGAATAAAGCAAATAAGAAAGTTGGCGTTTCTGCCAATTCATATGGTTATTATTCATTAACCTTGGCCAAAGGAAGTTATGAATTGCTTTTTAATTATATTGGGTACAAAGAACAGATTATTAGCTTAGATCTAACAGAAAACAAAAAGCTAAATGTAATCATGAACGAAAATAACCTCCAACTCAATGAAGTAGTAATATCTGCAAACCGGGAGAATAATCGTATTACTCAATCTCAAATGGGCGTCGAGAAACTGAATATGATAACTATCAGTAAGCTTCCTGTTATTTTTGGAGAAAAAGATATATTGAAAACTTTGCAGTTATTGCCTGGAGTAAAATCGGCGGGTGAAGGACAAAGTGGATTTACGGTTCGTGGAGGCAGTATCGATCAAAATCTTATCTTGTTGGACGATGCCCCTGTATATAATGCTTCGCATTTATTGGGATTTTTTTCAACTTTTAACTCAGATGCTATCAAGGATCTTACACTATATAAAGGAACTGCGCCTGCTCAATTTGGCGGTCGTATTGCTTCAGTAGTTGATATTAAGATGAAAGATGGAAATAATCAAACTTTTGGTGGCAATGGAAGCATCGGTTTAATTTCTTCAAAATTGAACATCGAAGGACCTATACAAAAAGGTAAATCTTCTTTTCTGATTTCTGGAAGAAGAACCTACGCTGATCTTTTTCTTAAATTATCAAATCAATTCAAAAATAATCAGCTATATTTCTATGATTTAAACACAAAATTCAATTATCGTTTCTCTGATAAGGATCAAATTTATGTTTCCGGATATTTTGGAAGAGATGTGTTGGCATTAAACAACAGATTTGCAATAGACTGGGGCAATTCAACGGCAACTATCAGATACAATCATTTGTTTAATGATAAGCTTTTCTCAAATACATCGTTGATTTATAGCGATTATGATTATAATATTAATCTTACAAATAATGCCAATCCATTTTCTATACTTTCAAGAGTTAGAGATTGGAATGTCAAACAAGAAATTCAGTATTTTTCTAACAATAACAATGAATGGAAAATAGGTTATAATGTCATCTATCATACAGTTATACCCGGAAAAATTACAGATGCAACGACTACTGAAAATCTTTCTGATATTAGAAACGGATTAGAATCAGCCTTATATGTTTCAAATGAAAGACAATTATCTGAAAAAATAAAAATTAATTATGGGCTTAGATTTTCAAGTTTTCTGGTATTGGGAGGAAGCAATTATTATGTGTTAGATAACTTATATAATATTATTGATACGATCAATCAGTCGTCACCTGTTAAAAACTATATCAATATTGAACCCCGCCTATCAATGAACTATATTTTTGATAATAGTAATTCACTTAAAATTGCGTATAGTCGAAATACACAAAACTTACATCTTATTAATAATTCTGTTACTACCAGTCCAACAGATAAATGGGTAATGAATACAAATATTATCAAGCCCGAAATAGGTGATCAGATTTCATTGGGTTATTTTCGTAATTTTAAGGATAATACATTTGAATTTAGTGCTGAAACTTATTACAAATGGATGCAAAATCAGGTTGATTATAAAGATGCTGCTGATGAACGCAACCGTGTAATAGAAACACAATTGCTATTTGGGAAAGGCAGAGCTTATGGTATTGAATTGCTGCTAAAAAAGAATAAAGGTAAATTAACAGGTTGGGTAGGATATACTTTATCGCGTACAGAAATACAAATAGACGGTATAAATAAAAGCCTTTGGTATCCAGCCCGACAAGACCGTACCCATGATATTTCAATTGTATTAATGTATGATGTTAGCAAACGCCTCAATGTTTCAGCAGTTTGGGTTTATCAAACAGGAAATGCAGTAACTTTCCCAAGTGGAAAATATGAAATAGCTGGACAAACAACATGGCTTTATACAGATAGAAATGGCTATAGAATGCCCGATTATCATCGCTTAGATCTAGGGTTAACCTATAAATTTAAAGAAAAGAAGCACTTTAACTCAGAATTATCATTTAGTTTGTACAATGCTTATGGACGGGAAAATGCATATCTTATCAGTTTTGAACAAAGCACAACGGATCCGAATAAAACAGTGGCGATGCAGACTTCGTTATTCAGATGGGTACCTTCAATTTCATGGAATTTTAAATTTTAAAAAAATGAAAAAATATTTAATCTTAGTTTTATCAGCTATTTTGTTGATATCTTGTGAGAAAGAAATCAATATTAACCTTAATAAAAGCAATCCAAGAATAGTAATTGAAGGTAATTTAAGCAATTTGCCAGGAGAATGCAGTGTTAAAATAACGAAGACAATAAATTTTGACGAAACTATTCCAAATCCAACAGTTAGCAATGCTTTTGTTACAATTACGAATTTGAATACCAATACAACTGATACACTGACTGAAACAAAACCTGGTATTTATACAAATGATAGTTTGATGGGTAAACTTGGACATACCTATAGTATGCAGGTTAAAATAGGTAACGAAACTTATAATGCAAGTTCTACAATACCTCAAATAGTTGATCTGGAGTATATTCAGCTGTTAGACAGCAATTCAAGCGGAGGCACACATGGTGGGCCCTTTGGCGGTGGAACAGCTAGTAATAGTATAGTGAGAATGACACCCATATATGTAGATCCTGCTAATGTTGCTAATTTTTTCCAATTTGTAGTTACAAAAAACGATACAATACAAAAAGATATCTTTATACAAAGTGATTTTGGATTCAATGGACTCGTATCAAATCGCCCTTTAAGAGTTAAAGCTAGCAAAAATGATACTGTAAAAGTTGATCTGCAATGTGTTGATGAAGCCGTTTATAATTATTTCTTTGGATTAAGTGAAAATATTAACCAATCAAGTGCCACGCCAGCGAATCCTGTTTCTAATATAAGTAACAATGCTTTAGGCTATTTTAAAGCGCATACTTCTTCATCTAAGACAATTATAATCAAATAAAACGTTTTTATAAGAATGCAATTAATGAGAAATACGCTAAAAATACTCGTTGACAAAAGAATTGTAATACTTGCTGTATCTGGAATTGTGCTTTATTTTTCGATCTCTCAATATCATATTTCGCTTTGGTATGTTATGCTTGCAGGCATTTTACTTGGTGTTGTATTTGGCAAAGTGTTTTGCCGTTGGTTGTGCCCCATGGGATTGATGATGGAAATCCTTATGAGCATGAATGCTGATGGGAAAATTAAGCAAATGTATCAATACCATAAATTAGGTTGTCCTATTGCATGGGTTTCAGGATGGTTAAATAAATTTTCAATATTTAGAATCAAACTCAACAAAGACAGTTGTTTGAATTGTGGT
>CAZCBG010000028.1:0-34165 GCA_964496885.1 uncultured Bacteroides sp.
ATTATTTATTAAGAATTCTGTATATAAAACTTAATTACTGCAGTTTGAAACCACTAGATTCATGGGTTGAATAAGATTCTCTTTTTGAATAAGTAATATACCCTATAATAATCCTAATTTTGAAGCAAAAACAACTGCTTCCATTGAATTATTGGCACCGAGTTTTTCCAGTACTCTCTGACGGTGGGTATTTACGGTATGCAAACTGATAGATAATTGGTCAGAAATCTCTTTGCTGAGGTATCCGTCTTTTACCATTTGCAGTATCTGTATTTCCCTTTTGGTTAAGGCTATGCCGGTATCTTCCTTTTCTATTGAGAGCGCTCTTTGAAAAGGGATGATTTTCCCGGTTTTGAAATTTAATGCCTGTGCTTTTAATCCTTCATTAATTTCCTGATTGGGAGATATATCAATAATACTCATTGATAGCCATATATTTCCTTTTGCATCCAGTTCGAGTAACTGATGTTGTTCAATGACTCTGATGTAGTTGTTTTCAGCATTTAAAATACGGAATTCATTGATGAGCTTATAATTCAATTTTTCTTCCGTTGGGAAATGGAAAAATAATTTTAATAAAGAAATCCCGTTTTTTGTCAATTCCAGAAAATCATCGGGATGAATTTTTGTATCTATATATTCATGCCCCAGTTCAATAATCTGTTTCAAATCGTAACCCAGTAAGTTGCAGAAATTAGGAGAGTAAAAAACATGTTCTTTTTTATAAAGATCAAAAACGCTGATTCCGCTGTTGCCTAAACTGGCTAAATGATGCAATAAGGGTTTATGCTTTTCGAGCAGGGAATAATCCAGCAAATCTGCATCAAATTCCTGCTGATTGAGCAATTGCAGGTAAGTTGTATAGATCAGGAGGTTATCGTTTTCTATCATAAATTAACATTTTGCTATTCTTAATGATTAATTTATTGTTTATCGTATTGTTGAACTTCATCGTGTACAAATTCGATGCTGATACCGGCCAGGCGGAACATTTCCTCAGATTCCATTCCGGTATGGTATTTGCGTTCGCATACTACTCGTTTAATGCCACAATTGATAATCAACATGGCGCAAGTGCGGCAAGGGGTCATGCGGCAGTACAAGGTAGCACCTTCCAATGCAATGCCTAGTTTGGCGGCTTGACAAATGGCGTTTTGTTCAGCATGCACTGTTCTCACGCAATGATTGGTCATTTTCCCGTCTTCATGCGTTACTTGTTTAAACAGATGACCAATATCGTCGCAGTGAGGCAAACCCATTGGTGAACCCACATAACCTGTAACCAATATTTGTTTGTTACGGGCAATTACGCATCCGCTTCTGCCTCTGTCGCAGGTAGCACGTTTGGCAATTGTATTGGCTACTTCAATAAAATATTCATCCCAGGTAGGACGTACGTATTTTTCTTCACTCATAATTTAATATCTATTTTGTTTAAAACAGCCTCTACTTTTAACTGCAAATCTTGAATATTACCCGAGTTTTCAAATATAAAATCAGCCATTTCTATGCATTTTCTCAGGTTTTGTTTGGCAGGATCGCTGGTATTCATTTCCCGTTCCTCGTTTTGAATAAAAATTGAATAACTGATATTGTCGGTTTCCGAATTACGAAGTAGAATGCGTTCGAATCTCAATTGTGAAGGCGCATCAATGGCAAACAAATAGAAATTCCCTTTTTCTCTGAGTGATTCAATTTCGCCGGGTGTTCTTATACTTTCTATCACACAATTTGTATTTGACTTAGCTGCTTTAAGGTATAATTGATCTGTAACGTAGGAAGGAGAGTGATTTGCACGGAGCTCATTGGCAATGATTACCATGCTGTCGCGGTTTATAGACATTTCGCGTTTTTCAATTTCTTCAATCAGAAAACTTCTGACAGAATAATGCGTAAAATTTTTGTGATGAACAAGATATTCAACAATGGTTCCTTTACCTGCACCCAACGTTCCTGTGATTCCGATTATCAGCATATTGTTATTAATCTATGTTTTATCAGTCAAACTTATTAAATGTCGTTTGTTTACAAAATTATTATTTTTAATTTAATTTTCCCTTTATTATTTTTATATTTGTTTAATCCCTTTATTATTTTTATATTTGTTTAATCATACTGCTACCAAAACACAAAACTATTTGAAAAAAATAAATTTCTTAGTTCTACTTTTATGTACTTTATACACTCTAAGTACTCAAGGCATTTTCTTATTTATACACTTTAGTTCCTAATTGGTAGAAATTATATTAAAAACGATTAATACTACAACATAAAATGAATCAATTGTATCCGATGAAATTTAAGCCGGTCTTTAAGGACAAAATATGGGGCGGCAACAAAATTAAAACTGTGCTTGGGATGGATTATGCTCCTTTGCCCAATTGTGGTGAGGTATGGGTTTTATCCGGAGTAGCGGAAAATACATCTGAAGTTTCCAATGGTTTTCTTGAAGGCAACGAACTCAATGAGCTCATTGAAGTATATATGGGCGATCTGGTAGGGGATGCTGTTTATGAAAAATTTGGTATTGAATTTCCGATTTTAATAAAATTTATTGATGCCAATGATTACTTGTCTATTCAAGTTCATCCCGATGACGAATTAGCTGCCAAACGAAAGATTGGATTCGGCAAAAGCGAAATGTGGTATATTCTTCAGGCTGACGAAAATGCCGAGCTAATTACAGGTTTCAATCAAAAAGTCAATAAAGAAAGCTATGTAAAACATCTTAATGAAAAGCGTTTAAGGGAAATATTGAATGTTGAGAAAGTGAAGAAGGATGAGGCGTATTACATACCGGCAGGACGTATTCATGCGTTGGGACCTGGTCTGTTATTGGCCGAAATACAACAGACATCCGATACCACTTATCGGATTTATGATTGGGACAGGGTAGACGAAAAAGGCAAATCCAGGACATTACATGTTGAAGAAGCCCTGGATGCCATCGATTTTAATGTATATGATGATTACAAAACCACTTATCAACATCAACTAAATAAAACCGAAAATCTACTCCAAACCCCCTTTTTTACCACAAATGTTTTGCAGTTGGATAAAAAACTGGAAAAGAATTATGAAGAACTGGATTCTTTTGTAATTTTTGTCTGCATACAGGGACATGGTGAATTGCATTATGGCTCAGAAAAGCTGGCTTTCAAAAAAGGAGAAGTCGTACTTTTGCCGGCAAATATTAAAAAAATACAAATAATACCCATTGAGGAAATCAAACTCCTTGAAGTATATATTGCTTAGATTAATTACGAATTTAAAATTACGAATTCAATTGCTAAATAATAACTTAATAACCTAATTACCATATAACTTAATTCAATTGCCATGGCAAAAAAGAATCAAAAACAGAAGAAAATTTTTGTGCTCGATACTTCGGTGATTTTGTACAATCATAATGCTATCAATAGTTTTGAGGACAATGATGTAGTAATTCCGATTACGGTGCTCGAAGAACTTGATAATTTTAAAAAAGGAAACGATATCATCAATTTTGAAGCCAGAGAGTTTATCAGAATTATGGATAAACTTTCCGAAGAACATACATTGCAGGATTGGATTCAGTTGGATTATCCGGGTGCCGGAAAGTTCAAGGTTGCCATGGATGAATCCAGTGATGTGGATGCACAGAAGATTTTTGGCGAGAACAAACCTGACCATAGGATATTAAATACTGCATTGGTAATTACCAGGGATTTTCCAAATAATAAGGTAATTGTTGTAACCAAAGATATTAACCTGCGTTTGAAAGCCAAGGCATTGAATATGAATGCTGAAGATTTTCAAACAGGGAAAATTAAAAATGTGGAAGGCTTGTATGCCGGAAAAACACTCATTGAAGGTCTTCCAAAAGCGATTATTGATAAAATATACGAAACAGGTGAATGCGATCCGGAAGAAGTAGGCATTACAATTTGCATCCCTAATCATTATTATATCTTAAAGAATACCAAAAATTCTGTACTTGCTTTTTACAATCCTATTACCGAAAAAATTGAAAGGCTCGAAAAGAAAGCTGCCTATCGGATAATGCCTCGCAATGCCGAACAGGTATTTGCATTACATGCCATTATGAATCCGGAGATAAAATTGGTTACCCTCCAGGGAGTTGCCGGAACGGGTAAGACTTTATTAGCATTGGCAGGTGCTTTGGAACAAAAACGGCAATATAAACAAATTTACCTGGCTCGCCCTATTGTCCCTCTGGGAAACAAAGACATTGGCTTTTTGCCCGGAGATATTAAATCAAAGTTGAATCCTTATATGGAACCTTTGTTCGATAACCTGAAATACATAAAAAATCAATTCAGCGAAAGGGATAAAGAATTTAAAACCATTACCGAGGATATTGAAAAAGAGAAACTTGTGATTCAACCTTTGGCTTATATCCGTGGAAGAAGTTTGTCGGACATCTGCTTTATTGTAGATGAAGCACAAAATCTTACGCCTCACGAAGTAAAAACCATTATTTCGCGCGCTGGTGAAAATACCAAAATTATCATGACCGGCGATATTTATCAAATAGATACCCCTTATCTGGATTCGCAAAGCAATGGTTTATCTTATTTAATTGACAAAATTAAGCATCATCCGATTTATGCCCACATTCGCCTCGAAAAAGGGGAACGTTCCGAATTGGCTAACCTTGCAAATGATTTGCTATAGGCGATTCTTTCCTTTGCAGAAGAATTATAATTATCAATAAAAAAAGACACTTCTGCAAGAGTTGAAATTAATTTTTTTAATCAAAAGTTTTCCTCAATGCTTTGTTGTGAGGTAAAAATAAATAAATTTACTTAACAATCACCTTCTTGATACCTAGAGATACTGTCTTGCGCACTTTACTCATTGTCAAGACGATAAATAATTTTAATTTTTTAAAAGAAGTGAATTTATAATGTCTTTAATATAAGGCAGATATAAAAAACGATTTTGAGTTTCAATTATTTAAAATTAAATACTTGAAAATTTAAAATAATTTTGTTAAAATTTACAAATTTGAAAAATTATGTATTACTTTTGGGAAGTAAAACTTAAAATATTTAATTTGATTAAAAAGTAACCATCTCGTTTTATTAGTATAACAAGATTTGGCTTTCAAGGTATTGCCATATCATATTCCGCTTTATTTAATCTTTATTATTTCTTTTAAGTTAATTTATTGGTATTTTTTTATCAAGCAGTTGCCTATTATAATAATATTAAAATTAACAACTTGAAATATTCATTTGCATATAATTCAAATTTACTGTGAATAATTTCTTTTGCTTTTAGCGAAAAGGGAATGATGTTTCATGTTAGCATTGAAGTAAAAAATAGATGAATGAGCTATAAAATATAATTCATTCAAACTTGGCATTTTATTATATAGCATTTTTCCTGATATATTGGGATAAGCTATGAGACCATTAAAAAAATAAAAATTAATAACAGATGAAAACAAAAAGTACTTCCTTTATGAATATGAATGCAAAGTCATTTTTAATATTCATTGTTTTTTCAGTTGTATCAATAAATATACAAGCCCAATATTGTGCTGCATCTGGTGGTTGTTCGTTGTATATCAGTCGTGTACAATTCAGTAATATTGATAATTCGAGTTCTTGCTCCAATTATTATGACTATTCAGCATCATATACTGCTAATATTAAACAAGGGTATTCGTATCCAATAACAGTTTCCAACCCCTATCAATATTCTTATGATACCTGCGACGTGTGGATTGATTGGAATAAGAATTCGGTATTTGAAAATACTGAAAGTTTCAGGTTAACGAATGCTGTAAATGCTTATGTTGGAACAATTACAGTACCTGTTGGCGCAGCTTTGGGAGAAACCAGAATGCGGATTAGGCTCAGATATGGAGGAAGCTTTAATCCTTGTGGTGATGCAGGCCAAAGTTATGGTGAAGTTGAAGATTATAAAGTAAATGTGTCAGCTTCTTACCAAATGATAATAGGAGGTATTTTGTTCAATCAATTCAATGGAATAACAATTCCCGGTGCAGCTGATGTAAAAATTGCCTGTATAAGAGTTGTAACTGATGGTAGTTATAACCCTTTGTATTTAAAAAGTATAAATTTGAATACCTTGGGTACTTCTGCAAATATTTCAAATGCGCAATTATTTTATACACACAACTCATCTGTTTTTTCGTTACAATATCCTGTGGGCTTGCAAAATAATAGTCCAGGCAGTTTATTGCAATTTTCTGATTCTCTTACACTTCTAACAGATACAAACTATTTCTGGCTCACATACTCTATTTCTAACACAGCTCCCCTTGGGGCTCATTTTAAATCAAATCTTATCTCGGTAAATATTAACGATACCAATCGAATGCCAACTGCAATAGATACCGCTGGATTTATTGAAGTTGTAGCACCAATGAGTGGAACCTATCATATTAACGGACAAGGTAATGGAAATTATCTTTCTTTTAATCAAGCTATTAATGAATTGATTATCAGGGGAGTTTCGGGTCCTGTCGTATTTAGTGTTGATACAGGCACCTATAACGAACAAATCATGATACCCTCTATTTCAGGAGCTTCAGCTATCAATACAATAACTTTTCAATCAACAAACAATGATAAATACTCTGTTAATTTAACCCATTCATCCACTAATGATATTAGTAATTATACTGTTTTATTAGAAAATGCTAGTTTTATTAACTTTCAGAACCTTACAATATCTTCAGGGTATTCTTATGACTATAGCAAGGTGATTTATATAACAGGAGGTTGCCATCATTTAAACTTTACAGGGAATAATTTTTCAGGATCCGAAACGTATTCGGGATATAATAGTAGTATGGCACTCATGCATATCATGTCTTCAAACGTTGTTTCTTATATATCTATAACTAACAATGGATTTTACAATGGATCTTATGGTGTTATGTTCGATACTTATGGACCTATGTCTGAAAATAATACCATATCAGGAAATATTTTTAATAATCAGGGTGGTTATGGGATTTTTATAAGTAATCAATCTAATTTAATAATTTCAGGCAATAATATTCATTCAGGCTTATTTTCCTCTTCTTATTATGGGATTTATATCAACAACGGTAGCGGAAATATAGTAATAAATAGCAACTGGATAACTGTTGATAATTTTAACAATACGAATGGTATTTACATTAATTCATATACCGGGAATGTTCAGACTTCTTATATATCTAATAATTTTGTTTCTTTACATGCATCATCTTATGCTCAAGGGTTTTCATTTAATAATACAACTTTAGGTGTATACTTCAATAGTGTAAATATTGTCGGAAATAATCCGAATTCATTTGCTATGACCGTCCAAAATTCATCTGGTATGGTATTCAAAAACAATATTTTTTCAAATTTAGCCTTTGGTACTGCTATTAGTGCAGGTGCAAACTGTAATCAGTGCCAGTCTGATCACAATAATATTTATTCGAATGGAATTTTTGCAAGCTTAAACGGAAGTAGCATTCCAAATTTGTTGTCCTGGACTGCTGCTACACAAGCGGATAGTAATTCTGTAAGTGTATTTCCTCAATTTTTTTCCAATTCAGATTTACATACTGCTAATATCACTTTGAATGCAAGGGCGGTTCCTATTTCAGGAATAACAACTGATATTGACGGAGAATTAAGAAATATTACAACACCTGATATTGGAGCTGATGAATATACTCCACCTGCATTTGATTTACAGTTATTAGGTTTTGTAAATACTCCTTCAGGATGCGGATTAACAAATAACGAAAAAATTGAAGTGATCATTCAAAATGGCGGAACTTCAAATTATATAGCTGGAAATGCCGGTATACATTATAATGTGGACATTCCTTTACAACTCGTTGATGAAACGATAAACCGAGATATTGCATCAGGTGATACGATTCATTATACATTTGTGGCTGGTGCAAACTTATCGGTAAATTCAATTCTGCACGATACTACATTTTTTATTCAAAGCTGGCTTAATTATACTGCTGATGTAAACCCTTCCAATGACTTTATTAATACTTCTTCCTTTTCCAGGTTTGTCCCTCAATCGCCCGTGATTTCAGATACCATTATTCCTTATGCCAGTGCTGTAAGTTTAAATGCTTCGGTTTTACAGAATTATTTCCCAATATGGTATGAATCAGTCTTAAGCATGAATCCTTTAAAAATTGGGAATCCATATACCACTCCGGTTTTATTCAATCCTGACACATTCTATGTGGCATCCAAAAAAGGTGGATTAGATTACGGAATTATCGGTTTTGATAATACATACGGTACTTCCTATCCATTTTACTCCTATTATTCTGATACCAGGACACAGATAGTCTATACTGCTGATGAATTAAGAAATGCTGGATTTATAGCAGGTAATATCACTTCATTAGCATTCAATGTTTATTCACTATCTTCAACAGTAATGAATGGGTTTACCATAAATATGCAAAACACTTCATTGACAAATTTATCGACTTATGTCGAAACTGGATGGACTAATGTATATTCAGGCATTTATTCAGTTTCTGGATATGGATGGCAAGAAATTGCTTTTCAGAGCCCTTTTGTATGGGACGGCAACAGCAATGTTTTGGTGAATATTTGTTATGATAATACTACCTATGGTTCAACCACTAATGTTTATGCAACTTATCAATCAGGAATGACCTGTTCTGCTGCAGGTACTAATATGAGTGGATGTAGTATGACCACTGGGTATACTAATAATTACAGACCAAACATTCAGTTTAAAGGTACGAAAATGGGTAATGGCTGCGAAAGTAATAGAATGCCTTTACACGTGGGTATTAGTAATACTCCGAACAAAGATATAGGAATCACTTCTATCCTTTCACCTTCAACTGGTTTTGAAATACAAAATCCTTCAACTGTTGAGGTGGTTGTTAGAAATTTTGGAAATAGTTCAATTGATACAATGTTTGTATCGTATCAAAAAAACGATACATCCGCTGTTGTAACAGAACAAATTATCAGAAGTTTAGCTTCAGGAGATACCTTGCACTATTCCTTTGCACAAACTGTGAATATTTCAGCATTGGGAACTTATCATTTTAAGGCATTTACATATCTAATGGGTGATAATATTTATGTGAATGATACTGTTTCTAAAAATGTTGAAAATTTTACGTATTGCGCAGCAACTACTGATTATGGCTGTTATTATACTTCTGTTAATAGTTTTGTTGTCAATACATTGGCTAATAATAATTCCGGATGTAACAATGAAGTAGGAAGTTATATTATTTACCCCCAGAGCTCATTTTCAACAAATTTTGAAAAAGGAATTACCTATCCTTTTTCAATAACACCATTAAATAATAATTATGGAGTTGGCTATGGAATATGGATTGATTTGAATCATGATGGAGATTTTGATGATAACGGTGAATTTCTTTTTAATTCGTATACTTACAATTCCCAGGTGTCAGGGAATATTAGTATTCCTGCGACTTACAATTATGTTGGGCCAACAAGGATGAGATTGAGGGCAATAAGATATTACAATCTTTATTCCTACAATTCATGCACTTCTTTTTCTGAATATGGAGAAACGGAAGATTATACAGTTAATTTAACAGCTGCAACACCCATGGTATTGGATAGTGTATTGTTTAAACAAACAAATGGAATGACTTTGCTTGGTAATCAAAATGTTAATATTGCCCGTATTAAAGTTGTTACTAATGGAAGTTTAAATCCATTTTATTTAAAAGATATTAATTTAAACAGCTTAGGTTCCTTTGCTAGTATTACAGATGCCCGATTGTTTTACACATCTAACTCATCTGTTTTTTCTACTATGTATCAATTCGGATCTCAAATCAGCAGTCCATCAAACCAGCTTTTATTTACGGATTCTATGATGCTTATGCCAGGTGAAAATTATTTTTGGCTTACCTATTCTGTTTCAAACAGTGCTGTAATAGGATCTCTTTTGAAAGCAAACCTTGAATCGGTAAACATTAACAGCACAATACAATATCCAACATCTATAGATACAATGGGTTATGTTGAAATTGTTGCTCCTTTAAACGGAACCTATGTTATCAATGCACAAGGAAATGGAAATTATCTTTCTTTTAATCAGGCTGTTAATGATTTGAATTACAAAGGTATATCTGGACCTGTCGTGTTTAATGTTGATAGCGGCACCTATAACGAACAGATTATGATTCCATCAATAGCCGGAGGCTCAACTATAAATACAATTACCTTTAAATCTACGAATGATGATAAAAACAGTGTTAATTTAACGTATAATCAGACGAATAATAATGATAATTATACAGTTTTGTTGCAGAATACATCTTATATTAATTTTCAAAATTTAACTATTTCTTCTGGTTATTCTGGTAGTTATAGCAGGGTGATCTATATTTTAGGTAGTTGTAATAATATTAATTTTACAGGGAATAATATTATTGGATCAGAAACATATTCGGGAAGCAATAATAGTTTAGCTTTAATATATCTTTCATCATCTTCAGCTACTTCCAATATTTCTATTATCAATAATAATTTTGTTAACGGATCTTATGGTGTTATGCTTGAACCAAGTTATAACATGAATTACGTTGTTGTTTCAAGTAATAGGTTCACTAATCAGGGAGGTTACGGTATTTATCTTATCAATCAATCAAATTTAATCATCTCAAATAACTATATATATTCTGGATTGAGCTCTTCTTATTTTTATGGTATTTATTTCAACAGTGGAGGAGGGCCCGTTTTAATAAGTAAAAACAGAATAGTTGTCAATAATTTTACGAATATGTATGGTATTTATACGAGTTATTTTACCGGAAATATTCTAAGCTCGAACATAGTCAATAATTTTATTTCTTTGCATCCAACCTCTTATGCTGCCGGTATAATTATTCAGAGTTCTACCCTAGGTATATATTACAATAGCATTAATATTGTTGGAAATATTTCTAATTCTTATGCCATGACCATACAGAATTCTTCTGGTTTGGGAATTAAAAATAATATAATATCAAATACAGCCACAGGAACTGCGCTTAACATCGGGACTACATGTAATCAATGCAAGTCTGATTACAATAACATTTATTCAAACGGAACTTTAGGAACGTATTTAGGAAATACACTTTCTAATTTGTCATCCTGGAAAACTGGTACACAATTGGATAGTAATTCTGTAAGCATTTTTTCTCAATTTGTATCTGATACAAATTTGCATCTAATCAATATCGCACTCAATGGTAAAGCAATTCCAATTTCGGGTATCACTACAGATATTGATAATGAGCTTAGAAATACTTCTACTCCGGATATAGGTGCCGATGAATTTAATTTACCTCCTGAAGATTTACAATTAGATGGCTTTATTAACTTGCCTTCAGGATGTGGATTAACGAACAATGAAAAGATAGGAGTGATCATTAAAAATATTGGAGATTCTACTTATATTGCCGGAAATGCCAATGTAAAATTTCAGATAGATATTCCGCAACAGATGGCGAATGAGACAATTAACCGAAATATTGCTTCTGGTGATACGATACATTATACTTTTGTAACAGAAGCCAACTTATCAGTAAACTCATTTCAACAAGACACTACATTTTTAATTAAAAGCTGGATTAATTATACAGCTGATTTAAATCATTCCAATGATAGCGTTTTCTCACCATTGTTGTCAAAGTATTTGCATCCAGCACCCATTGTTTCAGATACAATAATACCTTATGCACACAATGTAGGTTTAAGTGCTCAGCTTCTTCCATCCTATATTCCAATGTGGTATGAATCATTACAAAGTTTAAATAGTTTAAAAATTGGTAATCCCTATATTACTCCTATTCTATATATGCCTGATACTTTCTATGTGTCATCTAAAAAAGGTGGCTTGGATTATGCTACTATTGGATCAGAAACCAATACGGTGGGCTATCCCTTTTACACCTATTACCATGATTCGAAAACACAAATGTTATATACTGCTGATGAGTTAAGAGCAACAGGTTTGCAACCTGGGAGTATTACTTCAATTTCTTTTAATATTTCTTCTTACGCTACTCAACCCATGTACGGTTTTAATATTCAAATGCAAAATACTTCACTCTCAAATTTAAGTGGATTTGTAACTACAGGATTTTCATATGTCTACACAGCTACTTATATTGCTCCAGGAACAGGTTGGCGTGAAATCGTATTTCAGAATCCGTTTATCTGGGATGGCTTCAGTAATATTCTGATTAATATTTGTTTTGATAATGGAACTTATACCAGTAATACAAATGTATATTCATCAACTACTACAGGAAAAGTATGGCATCAACATGCTGATAATAGTACAGGATGTGCTTTTGTAAGTGGAGGCGCTCAAACTTATCGTCCAAATATCCGATTAAAAGGAATGAAATTGGGAAGTGGTTGCGAAAGTAACAGGGCCGTTTTACATGTTGGCTTAAACAATATTTCATCTAAAGATTTAGGTGTTACGTCTATTCTTTCACCAAACACTGGGTTTGAATTATCGAATCTGCAGGATGTAAGTGTAGTTGTAAAAAATTACGGGGTCAATACAATTGATACAATATTGGTATCTTATAAAAAAGCAGACACTTCTCTTGCCATAACTGAAACTCTTATCAGAAGTCTAGCATCTGGCGATACGTTGCATTATTCATTTTCACAAAAAGTAAATATTTCAACGGTTGGCATTTATAATTTTAAAGCATTTACTCATCTTACAGGTGATACTGTATACATGAATGACACTGTCCAAAAGGCGGTTGAAAATTATACCTATTGTAATCCGATTTGTTTAAATACCTGTTCGGCTGCTTCTATTAATAATTTTGTTGTCAATTCGATTGTTAATAATGCTTCGGGATGTAATACCGGTACAGGTGGTTATATAGTTTATCCTGAGAATACATTTACAACAACCTTCCAAAAAAGTGTTACTTATCCATTTTCGATAACGCCTACAATAAATACAAGTATCGGATATGGGATCTGGATTGATTTAAACCACGATGGAGATTTTGAAGATGCTGGCGAATTTTTATATTCCTCATATAATAGCAATGTTCAGTTTACTGGAAATATTAGTATACCTTCTACTTATGCATATACTGGAAAAACAAGAATGAGGGTAAGAGCTGTCAGATATTACAATGTATATTCCTACGATGCGTGTACCTCATTCCCAGAATATGGTGAAACGGAGGACTATACCATAACATTGGTACACGAACCTTTCCAAAAAGATGTTCAAGTAGTTAGTCTATTCAAACCAAATAGTAGCTCAACTTATCAATTGATTCCCAATGATGTAACTGTGCAACTCAGAAATGTAGGTCTGGATACGATTGCACAAATTCCTTTAACCTATATTTTCAATACTCAGTCTCCAGTATCATACACCTGGAATGGGCAATTATTTCCACAACAGATTATATATGTTAATCTTTCTCAAATAACAGCCACTTTTGCAAATAATACGATTAAAGTATATGCTGGTTTAGTTGGAGATATGGATCATACGAACGATACACTGTATAAAAGTTTTGTAGCATTTCCTGCTCCAGCTCTTATTCATATAAATCCGGATACTGTTTTTGGGTATATAGCTTCCTGTGATAGTGGTGCAACCCAAACTGTATCTTTTGCTGTTTCCAATACCGGATATCAGCCATTAAATTATAAGATTAATCAAAATTTGGGCATGAGTGATAATTTTGAAAACGGCCTAAGCAAATGGATCTATAATGGTAGCTGGGGGCTCATCAACCAGGGGTATAACGGGGGTTATGGAATATCAGAAAGTCCTTCAGGTAATTATGGTGATAGCTGGAGTTATTATATACAATTAAAAGATTCCTTATATATCTCCAACAAAGATAGCTGTAAAGTACAATACATGTTAAAATTTTCTCTTGAAGGTTGTTGTGATCGGATCAATGCTCAGATTAGTGTAAATAATGGTGCATGGATTACCATACGTAGCGATGGAGGTACTGGCACTGAGGCATTTAATTCGAAACAGACTTTATTTAACAGTTATGTAAACAACGGTGATTATATCAAATTTCGTTTTCTGTTTACCTCCGATGGATCTGTCACATATGATGGAGTTGTAATTGATGATTTTTCAATAAACGGAATCCAAAATGGAGTTTGGGCAACACTTAATAAAGCATTAGATACCGTTACTATTGGAAATACTTCTAATGTAAATGTTACTTTTAAGGTTGGAAATCTCTTTGCAGGGATTCATTCTCAGGTTTTAAATATTTTATCCAATGATCCTTTGTTTCCTAATAAGATATTGCCAGTTTATTTAACAATCACTGGAGCACCACAAATTTTAATAAAAGATAGTATTAGAAACTTCCCTGCTGTGATGGCCGGTGTATTATCTTCCCAAAATTTTAAAATTTATAATACAGGTTGCGATTCATTGAAAATTTCCGCTGTTAATCATTCCGATGTAGCTTATACACCTGTATTCCCTCTATTCGTGATGCCAAGAGATTCAGCTGTCATTACGGTTAATTTTATTTCGTTGATTCAAGGTGTACATAACGATACGCTTTTAATAATGAACAATAGTGAAACAAGACGTCTGTACTTGAGCCAGACTGTTATCCCTACACCTAAATTAGTACTGACTCCCGATAGTTTTATGGTAAATTCATCTAATTGTTTTGATACCCTTTTCTACAATATGAAGGTTAAAAATAGTGGAAATACTACGATGAACTGGAATGCATATTTTAGCAATGGTGCTGAAAAAGCAATTGCTTTCAATGGGACAAATTCTGAAGTCAGATTTGGTAATTTTGGGCAAATGCCTCAAAAAGGCTGTGTAGAATTCTGGATGAAATCCAATATAAATGCTGGATTTAAGGTTTTATACGCATCCTCAGGATTAAATAATAATTGGAGAGGTATAAATATTTATCAAACTGATAATTACTTGTATTTAATAGTAGGAGATGATAATGGAAGTACCTATAACAGTTATATGATTACTTCAAATATTGATTATGGGAAATGGCATCATGTAGCTGTAAGTTGGGATATTTCCCAAAACAAAGTTTGGACCTATTTTGACGGAAATGTATATTCCAATGGAAGTTATAATCCTTATTGGGCTACCACTCTTTCCGATGTCCGTTTAGGTGTTGGTTACAATGCTACTTACGGTTATTATTTTAATGGACAAATTGATGCATTTCGTATGTGGAGTGATTACCGTTCTCAAACTGATATCAGTAATCATTTCAAAGAATCTTTAGTAATCCCAACACCCAGTTTGATGGGATTATGGGGTTTCGACGAAGCATCCGGTGATACTGCATATAGTTTTAATACCCTAAAAAACGGTGTACTATATTCAGCTACTAGGACTATCTCTGCTGCAAAAATCGAAAACTCGGGTATTGATGTTTATCCTCCTAATGGAGTATTGGCTGATGGAGACTCAAGCAATGTTCAGGTTACATTTGTTACAACCGGTATAAATAGTGGTTCTCATTATTCAGGGATTAGAATTACTTCTAATGATCCTTTACGACCCTTGGTTATTATTCCATCACATCTTGTTTTAACCGGAAGTCCTCAACTGTATTTGCTTACTAACAATTTGAATATGAGTAATATTATGGCAGGTGCAACTATAACTGACTCCATGCAATTTGTGAATTCGGGTTGTGATACACTTAAAGTGACAAATATTACGCATTCTAATGCTGTTTTCACTCTCAATCAATCTGCCTTTAATGTATTCCCTAGAGATACCGCAAAACTAAAAATTACTTTTCATCCTATTAATATTGGTAATTATTTTGATACATTGAATTTTATTACAAATGCTGGGAATCAACAATTTTATGTGCATGCAGTTGCAGTTGCTGCTCCTATAGCATCTGTAAATCCAACTTTAATTTCCGATACTTTAACGGTTTGTAACCAAAGCCTTACCAAGAATTTTAAAATTAAAAACAGTGGAAATGAAGTGTTAAACTGGAATGGAATTATGGGCTTAGTTGGTATTTCTGACAATTTTGAAACAGGTTTAAGCAAATGGACTACTAATGGAAGCTGGGGCGTGATTAACCAGGGTTACAATGGAGGTTATGCTATGACAGAAAGTCCTTCAGGCTCTTATGGAAACGGTTGGAATTTTTATATTCAACTAAAAGATTCAATATATATTGCTAATAAGGATAGTTGTAAAATACAATATATGCTGAAGCGAAATATGGAATCCTGCTGTGATTACTTAAGTACACAAATCAGTATCAATGGCGGTTCGTGGATCCCCCTTTCACCTTCATTTAATGGAACCGAAGATTGGAATTTGAAACAATTCCCATTTGCCAGCTACGTAAATAATGGTGATTATATTAAGTTCCGCTTTTTATTTACTTCCGATGGATCAGTTATTGGTGATGGTGTATTGATTGATAATTTCAGTATCAATTCTCTGAATTTTAATGATATAACACCCACTTCAGGAACAGTTGCTGTTGGAGATTCAACTACAGTTCAATTACATATTGATGGATTAGGATTGATAAACGGGAAATATATTTCTCAATTAATAATCAATACAAACGATCCAGTTCACCAACAAATAATAATTCCTATACAATTTGTAGTAAAAGCCAATCCAATAATTACAATCACAAATAATCCTTTGATTATGGATACTGTTATGATTGGGGCTACTTCTTCAAAATTATTATATATTAAAAATACAGGTTGTGATAGTTTAAAAATTACAAATATTACGCACTCCTTAACTGAATTTACAGTTAATCCATTAACTTTAAAGATACTACCGAGAGATTCTGCTGCAGTAACTATTACATTTTCAACCCTTGCTGTTGCAAATTATATCGATACGTTGAAAATATACAGCAATGCTGGAAATTTGAATATTGCTGTAAAAACTAAGGCAGTGGGAGCACCCGAAATTATTACTTTACCTGATTTGATTACAGCTAATTTTACTTGTGATAGCTCAATAACGACACCACTTAAAATGAAAAATCCGGGAATTGTTCCATTAAACTGGAGTGCTTTTATTTCTAATCAGGAAAAAGGTGCAATGAAATTCGATGGAATTAGTAATTACATTAACTCAGGTGCATGGACTCCCGGTAATAAATGGACAGTAGAAGCTTGGGTAAAACCTGATGTGTTGTCTTTAGGAAATAAACTGATTGCTGGCTCTTTTTATAGCTATGCTCCCTGGGGTATCTGTATGATTGACAAGAAATTTGCAGCAATTTACCGCTCTGCACAAAACGGATATATTCAATCATTGATTGTTAATGATACATTGCCAGCTGGTAATTGGTACCATGTAGCTTGTGCTTTCAACGGCACAACGATTCGTTTGTATGTCAATGGCCAACTTTTAAAATCAGCTGTAGTTAATTCAATCTATACTGCTTACTCTAATCCTTATATAGGTGGTAATCCGAGTTTTGGTAATTATTTCTCCGGTAGCATCGATGAAGTAAGAATTTGGGATAGAGAAAGGAGCCAAAGTCAGATAAGTTATGCAATGAATCATATACTTGTTGGTAATGAAAATGGATTGCTGGCCTACTGGCCATTTAATAAAGTGAATGGAACGATTGTAAATGATTTTTCAAGCAATGCACACAATGGCACTGTATACGGAGCAATATATACATCCAGTGCTTCACCAACTTTAGCCTGGGTGAATCTCAGTACTAGCTCAGGTGTGATTAATGTGGGTGATTCAACACAAATAAATATTAATATCAACAGACATCTTTTAGCACAAGGAAGTTTCCCATTTAAACTCATCATTCAATCGGATGACCCCGTGAAACCTTATGATACTACACTGATTACTCTGAATACTCAATATAACTTAATACCCGTAGATATTGGCAACGACACTAATTTATGTACAGGAAATTCACTTTTACTATCAGCAGGAAGTTATGCTTCTTATACCTGGAATAATAACACCCACAATTCCACCTTAAATGCTACTTCTAGCGGGATTTACAATGTTTTTACAACAGATGTAAATGGGTGTAGTTACAGAGATACTATTCAGGTAGGCTTGACTCAATCACCCATTCCAAATGCTGGAATCGATAAATCAGTATGCCAAGGAAATTCAGTTTCATTAAACGGATCTGCAAGTGGTGGAGCTCCTGATTACCAGTATATATGGAAAGATCAATTCATGAATATCGTTTCAACTTCTGCAAATTATTATTTTACACCTTCAGTAAGTTTAATGCATTTTTTAAGTGTCATCGACAATAACGGCTGTGTTTCAGCTAATGTTGATACCGTTAATATTACTGTAAACCAAAAACCAATTGTTAATGCCGGCAATGATACCTCAATTAGTTTAGGAACTTCGGTTATTCTTAATGGAAGTATTACAGGAGGAACTTATCCCTATACAATTTCCTGGTCTCCAAATTCTCTAATGCCAGTAAGTAATATTTTAAATCCTATTTTAGCTCCTGCAAATTCTGCTTATTACTATTTATATGTAACCGATGCAAATAATTGTACTGCAAATGACAATGTTTTTGTTGATGTAAAATATATACTTTCTGGAACTGTTGTGTATAATAATTCATTACAAACTCCAATGCCAAATGTATGGGTATTCCTGACAAATACAAATGTTCTTAAAGACTCTGTTTTAACTGATGGATCGGGAGTTTTTGTTTTCCCAAAAGTTAATTATGGAAGTTGTAATATTTATGCAAAACCATCTGCTTCATATGGTGGCGTGAATTCTACAGATGCTTTGGCTATTAGACGTCATATTGTTAGCTTTGCACCTTTAAATGGAGTAAACTTAAAAGCTGCAGATGTAAATAATAGCAATTCTGTTTCAAGTGCGGATGCATTACAAGTATTAAGGAGAACGATAGGGCTTATCACTTCGTTTACTTCCGGTGATTGGGCTTCCGAAATAATAAACTTATACGTTTATTCAAATGGACAAAATCCAATCATAAAAGTACTTTGTATGGGAGATGTAAATGCATCCTACAATATCTATTCTACAAAAGCAACAGAAGGTTCTCCTGAGCTAAAATGCAATTCAACAATAAATTTGGTTGCAGGCGAAACATTCAACTTACCTATAAGCGTTAAACAAAACATTCAACCAGGAGCTGTAACTTTATTCGTTCAATTCCCAGATCATTTGATTGATATTATTGGTGTTTCATCTGATGGCAGCGATGTTGAATATTCTGCAAAGAATGGAGTTTTATCAATAGCTGTTTACAATGAAAAAGGAATTACTTTTAACGATCATATTTTGTTATCGATTAAATGCATAGTTAAAGCCGATGCTTTAAGTCAGAATTTTGGCATTTCGTTGTTAAATCATAATGAAATAGCCGATGTAGAAGGGAAAGTCCTTACTGGTCTAAAACTTGAAACAGCATGTATGAATATAGTTGAAAAATATAATGAATTTAAAATGGAAGATAACTTCCCGAATCCATTCTATACAACTACTACAGTTAGAATATATGTTCCAGAAGATGCCAGTATTCGATTAAGTATTTTGAATACACTTGGGGTTGAAATACAATCAATCTCTAAAGAAAAACTTTCAATAGGTTGGCATGATTTACAAATTGACGCCAAGGATGTGTCTCAGGGAGCTTATATGTATCGTTTACAAGCTGTTTCAGCGAATAAAACATTTGATCAAACGCGTAGAATGATGATCGTCCGATAAATGCAATTAATTATTGATTTTTGAAAAAACAAGAAATCATGGAAACAAAAAGCATAGATTATAATTTTGATAATAAAAAAGGAATCAATATATTTCAAAAATTCTTTACTATGAAAAGAAGTATATTACTGGCTATCTTCAGCTTAATGTTGTTACAGCCTATATTTGCTCAAACAGCAATGATAAAAGCCGATTCGCTAGTAGCCAATCAGGGCGATAGTATCGATCTGGCTATCAGAGTGCAAAACTTACCACAAATAGGTTCTCTGACTTTGTATATACAATACAATGTTACGGTTCTGAATTTTGGAAGAGCATTAAATATAAATCCTTTGCTTTTAGGTGGCAATCCATTGATTAACAGGAATGGGAATACCATTATATTATCCTGGGCTGATATAAATGGCGCTACCTTAGGAACTGATAAACTGTTGGATTTAAAGTTTAAATACAATGGAGGTATCAGTTCGATCTCTTTTACAACTAGTTGTGAAACAACTGACATTCAGGGAAATTTGCTCTCTCCTTCAGTCGTTTACCGAGGCGGTGGAGTTACAGAATCTTTATCGCTAAATATTACATCCGTAAATAACGCTTTATGTTTGGGCGATTCTATGTTATTGACAGCTAATGCTCTGAACGGTTATGGGAATTATACATATAATTGGTCCTCAGATCCTGCCGGATTAACTTCAACACATGCTTCAATTAGGGTTAAACCTTTAGTAAATACAACTTATTCAGTTACTATAAGTGATGGTGTTGATATTGTAAATGGGAGTAAACTCATCTCGATATTTACCGACCCTCAACCATCATCAGCTTCCAATATGTTACCAGCAAACAACTCATTAAATTTAACTGCTCCTGTTCAAATATCATGGGCTCCATGTGCTTACGCATCTACTTATGACATCTATCTTTGGTCAGCTGATAGTTTAAATCGGCCTTCCTCTCCAATTGTTTATAATACTTCTCAAATTAATTATACCATTTCTAATGGTTTAAATTGGGGGAAATCTTACAAATGGCAGATAGTATCTAAAAATTTATGTTATATTACCAATGGTCCGGTTCAGCAATTCAGCATAAGGGCATTGCCTGAATTGCATGTTACACAAATCACAACATCCCAGGCTTATGCCGGCCAGCCATTGACCATTTCGTGGACTGTTAAAAACGATGGTTTGGGTTCTACAGGTGTAGATTCCTGGTTCGATCATATCTGGATTTCTCCAGATATTGAAATAAGGGTTGGTGAAGATATCGGTTTGGGACAATTTCAAAATGTAAGTTATTTAGGACCTGGTCAAAGTTATACAAATTCTGTACAAGTGCTTATTCCCAATAATATGATGGGGACTTATTATATTTTTGTAGTGACGGATGCCAATGATGCATGCCTCATCGACTGGTCGTTGACAGGAAATGGGCCTAATAATGCACCTGTACCTTATACCCCAAACATTAGTGGGATTCCTTATCCATATATAAAAGCCTATGCTCATAACATCGGAAATATTCTAGAACCGACTGATAATCCACCATATCATGATAACTTTTTTTATGTACAATTGGGTATCATTATGCCTCCCGTTCCTGATCTTGTTGTTAATCAAATTGTTCCTCCAACCAATGTTTTTTCAGGACAACAGATTTATTTGCCATTTTCAGTTAAAAATCAAGGTTATGCCACTGCAACTGGAAATTGGAGCGATGTAGTTTATCTGAGTTCCGATACAGTTTTTAATCCATCAACAGCTATATTATTAGGTAGTTACCCAAGATCAACTCCTTTACAACCTGATAGTATTTATTATAAAAATGTTCAATTAACCATACCTCCCAATATTTTGGGTACTTATTATCTATTTATAAAAACAGATGCTACCAATCAAGTTTTCGAAAATGTTTACGAATCCAATAATCTCACTAAAAGTGCTCCTTTTCAGATTTTCCTGACTCCTCCACCCGATTTGGCTGTGAAAAGTATTCAAGCTCCCGATACGCTTACAAATAAAGATATTGTAACAATGCACTTTACTGTAAAAAATCAGGGTGCTACACCTACTTCAAATGGACATTGGGTTGACAAAGTATATTTAACGGATGCTTCAAATAATGATTTATCAAGTGCTTTTCTGGTTGGCAGCTATACGCACCAAGGAAATTTGGATGCTGATAGTAGTTATATTGCTGCTGTCAATATTACAATTCCACCTGGAATTAGTGGCCCTTATTACATCTATGTAAAAACGGATGCAAATCTTGAAGTATTTGAATATACCAGCGAAAGTAATAATTTAAACCGTCAAACTTTGCCCTCTATTGTTATTACACCTGATCTAATTGTAGCTCATGTTGAAGGCCCTCTTACCGAAAATAATAATCTAGCTGTTACAATTTCATGGACAGTTAAAAATAATGGCTTGGGTAAATTAATTTCTACTGAAGTTACAGATAAAATTTTTATTTCAAAATCAATTGTTTTTCATCCAGATTCTGTTTTGTCTGCTGGTACTTTGGTTTATAACTTGGCATTATTGGCAGGTGATTCAGTATTAAAACAAAAACAACTGCAATTACCTCAAAATATTAGTGGCAATTATTATGTTTTTGTTTATACCGATTATACCAATACTGTTTATGAAGCACCTTCAGAAGCAAATAATGTAAAGAATAGTATTTTGCCTATTCAAATACACAAACCCGATTTAGTTGTCAGTAGTTTATCATGCCCAACTTCGTTTAATTCAGGTCAGACTGCTTATTTAGAGTGGAAAGTAAAAAATATTGGACAAGGCCAAATTGTTAATAAAAAATGGACCGATAAAATATATCTTTCTAAGGCAAGTGCTTTTTATGCTGATTCTGTGATTGAAATCGGATCACTTACTTATATTCAGGATATATTAATTTCAAACGACAGTGTTCAAAAGAGTTTAAATATAAATATACCGAATATTCTATCAGGTAATTATTATGTATATATATTCACTGATGCAAAAGATACAATTTATGAAGGTACTAATGAGAACAATAATACATTGAGAAGTCAAACTACAATCCCTGTTTTAAATCCAAACCTTATTGTTACTAAAGTGAATCATTTAGCAGCAATTAATTCGGGACAAGTTTTGAATGTTGAATGGACAACTCAAAATATTGGTTTAGGCAAACTCTATTACTCAGGTGTTTCCGATAAAATTTATCTTTCCTCATCACCTAATTTCCAACTGGATTCTGTAGTAATGCTGAGCATTAAAAATTATAATGTTACTTTACTTCCATATGATAGTATTAATAACCAAGCTACAGTAAATATTCCTAATGGAGTATCAGGTTATTTCTATATTTTTATACATACCAATTTTAATCAGGCGGTATATGAAGGAGGCATGATTGCTGACAATAAAACAATAGGGCCTTCTCTCCATATTAGCTTAGCTCCTTGGGCTGATTTGCAATTAAAGAATATAATTGTTCCTGATTCTTTGACTCCAGGAGAGAATTTTGCTGTAAACTTTTCTGTGAAAAATAGCGGCAATACTTCTATTAATGGAAATTCGTGGCTTGATAAATTATATATTTCATCCAGTGCAGATTTTGATACTACCGCAATATCTTTAGCTTCATTTATTCATTCACAACAGCTTGATACAGGTATTACTTATCAAAATTCATATTCTTCAGTACTTTCATCTTCTTTTTCTTCGGGTTATTATTTCTTTTATGCATTAACGGATGAAAACAATACTATTTTTGAATATTTATATGAAAACAATAATATTTTAAGGAGCAATCCTGTTTATATTAAACCATATCCTGTAAATTTAGCATTAACATTATTTACAGCACCGGATTCATCTTTTACAGGTCAAAATATTAATATTCAGTGGACAACAATAAATAATAGCAACAAACCTACTTTGCCTTCTTATTGGTATGATGCTCTTTATCTTTCACTTGATACAATCTGGAATCCTGGAAGTGATATTTTACTGAAAGAATGGAAACAAAATGGACCTTTGCTTCCAGGCAATTCATATTCAAATTCTCAAAATATATTGATTCCTAATGGGTTGAATGGTAATTATTACCTCATAATGATTACTGATTATACGAATATAAATAACGAGCTGCTTACCATCGATAACCGTAAATTAAAATCAAGAAACAATCATGCAGCCACGATTAAGATAAAACTTACCCCTTCTCCCGATTTGGTTGTAAAAACATTCACTGCTCCTCAGCAATGTATTTCAGGACAGCCGTTTAAAGTTGTATTTAAAGTTAAAAACCAAGGTGTTGGACCAACTACTATTGGAAGCTGGACAGATAAAATTTACTTATCCAGTGATTTCACAATTAGTCAGGGTGATGTTAACATTGGTACTTATAACTATGTAGGAGGCATTTTGGATACAGGCCAGTATTATCAGGACTCAATTTATGTTACAATTCCTGTAGGGAATGCCGGCAATTATATTTTAATTTTTAAAACAGATAATTCAGATGTAGTATTTGAATTCAATGCTGAATCCAATAATACAGCCAATGCATTTGTTATTGCAACCCAACCACCTCCTGCCGATATTGTTGTAAAAACAATTACAATGCCCGATAGTGCTATGGTTGGCATAAATACATCGATTTCTTGGGTAATAGAAAACATCGGACCAAATCCCGCTACAGGTAATATGAAGGATATGGTTTATTTATCGGCAGATACTCTTTGGGATATGGGTGATAAGCTTTTAGGAGAATATCAGTCTTATATAAATCTCCCAACTTTAGGTACACAAGTTCGTTCTATTAATAGTAAAATTCCTGGAGTAGCAATTGGAAACTATTATGTGATTGTTCGCAGTGATATTTTGAATAATATATATGAAAGCAATGATACCAATAATACATCTTATTCCTCGGCAACTTCATATATTAATATGCAAAGACTTCATTTCAATGTTGCAAAGAATGACACATTGTATAATAATACTGATTTATATTACTTACTGGAAGTGCCAGATTCTTTGAAAGGTGAATCTATGCTTTCGACCTTGAAAGCAGATTCATTAAATGGTTCTAACGAAATGTATTTGAAATTTAATCAATTATCTACCCGCTTAAATTACGAATATTCCCATTCATTTCCTTATCAGGGAAATCAGGAATTACTAGTTCCATATCTTTTCAAAGGAAATTATTATATGTTGTTGTATGGAAGGACATTGGTTTCGCCTCAGCAAAAAATAAAAATAACACCTGAAATTTTAAATTTTGAGGTTCGTTCTATAAATGCTAATAAAGGAGGAAATACAGGTAAGATTACTGTGGCATTATTAGGATCTAAATTCAATGCTTTCATGAAAGTAAGGCTTCAAAAAGGAACAGATACTATTTATGCTGAAGCGCTTCAATTGGTTAACATTACAAAAGCTTATGTTAGGTTTAATTTAAAGAATGCTGTACCGGGCTTTTATAATGTTATTGTAGAACACCTTTGCGAAGGAACAATTGTAATTCCAAATGGGTTTGAGGTTAAAAACGGAACGCCTAATTATTTATCGGTGAATCCAATTGCTCCCAATAATGTAAGAGCAGGAAGAGTTATAAGTTATACTGTTGAATATGCAAATCTAGGTAATACTGATATTATAGCTCCTTCCATTGATATCAAAAGCTATGCAGGTGCACCAATTTCAGTTGATGCTGCAGGATTGGCAAATAATGCTACATTATTGCACATTCCATTGCAAATTACAGGAGAACCGAATAATATTCTAAGGCCGGGTATTACTGGGTCTATTGTAATATATTCGAGGGCTTTAACTGGTTTAGGTTTTACGATTTCAGTTTCTAATCAATAATTTAATTAAAATTACTATGAAAATCATTGATAAAAAATACAAAATGATAACAACAAAAAAAATAATAGTTGGATATTTGGCAGCTGTCATGGCTTTATGTTTGATGGTGCCTTTAAATGCTTTATCGCAAGGATATGCAGGTCCTAACAAAATCATGCTTAAAGACTCCAGTGTAGTTATTGGTGGAAAAGGATGTAGTAATTGTTGTTATTTATGGACACCGGCAACAGGACTCAGTGATCCTAAAATTTTGCATCCTACCGCAAAACCAACGGCCACAACTACTTATACCTTAAAGGTAACTGGTGATAATTTTAATATCAGCGATGTAAGCCAGATGACGGTGACTGTCAAAGATGGAATTGATGGTTTAACCGTTACAGCAAAAAAATGTTGCTGGAGTAAAGGAGATTCCTTAGGATTAAGTCAGTTTACAATTGTTACAGATCCTCCGGGCTTGGAAAATACAGTTACAATAAGTCCAACTTCAGTACCAACGAATATATTTGTAACACCTGTTGGTTCTTTTCCTGTTACTTTTACTGCAAAAGGTCCAAATAATACTACAAAAACAGCTGTAGTTAATATTTCTGGGGTTGATCCAGATGCCCAATTACAGTTTAGTGCTGGTCTTGGGCAATTTAAGCCAGCAGAAATAATAGATTATATTGATAAAGTTATTAATGCGGTTAAGATGGGTCCATGTGGGGCAACCGGAGGTCCAAGTGCTACTATGAGTTTTGCTACCGGGAAAATATGCTGCCCTGCAGCCGGATGCATCAAAGATTTTAATGCATATAATGGGACTTATAATTATGATATTGGTTATCAATGCGATTTCCCTTTTCCTGGTGTAGGTATTCCTTATGTTGCAAGTATTAATTTGAGAATAAATGTAAGTGCCGGTATAGCTGTAAGTTTAGGGAATATTAAAACAACCTGCAATGGTGTAGATGTTTGTTATAGCGTCGGGTTTACCGGAAGTATTGGAGGTGGAATAAGTGGAACGATTTTAGGAGGTAAGGTAGTGGATGCAAGTTTAATGATTATAGGCACAATAACTCCTGATCCTCTAGAATATTGCCTGCCTTCAGGAGATATGAAATGCTTTGGAAATATTTGTGCTAAAGCCGATGTTGTAGGAACTGTTACATTATTAAGTTATATCACGAGAAGCGTTAGTGTTAATTTAATATCTCAAAGATGCTGGAAATAAATAAATTAAAAATTATAAAATATTTACTAGGAGATTTTTCATACAAACAGGAAATTTTATTATTTGGTTTAAATGATGTAACAAAAAATAATAAAATATAAATAATAACTCGGCGAAATTTGAATTGAATTAATAAGCATTAAAAACATAACAATATCTATTTCAGCAAATTAATAAAATATAAACAGATGAAAAATAATTATAAATTTATGTTATTTAGTATTAATATTATTTTACTAATAACAATTCACAGCTTTATTACATTTCAGGCTAATGCTGAAGAAAGTAATAAATTTATAAAAGAAATCAATTACTTAAGTCCAATACTTGATACTTTTCCAACCTATAATATTGCAACTTATAATATTGCAATGCCTATAGATTCATCTGGATATAGTTATGACCCTGCCCACGAGATTTGTGGCTCAAAGATTTTATATGTTGTTAATGGAATGATTTCTCCTACAAGTAACGGTTGGCTCATTAATAATGTAGGTGGGACAAAGAATTGTGAAATAATAAACTCACCTACTGCTAAATTATGTAAGTTGCTAAAAACTTACAAACAAGGTCAGATAGACAGTGTTACAACTCTTTATAAGTATTCAGATCAGGCTGTTATAAATTCAATACTGGCAGTTCCTTCAACTCGCATACATTTACAAGGAATGTTTGACTCTATAACAGGAATGAATCTAAAGTTTGGATTACAATTGCAGGGTGGATTTTTGGCAATGGTAAATATTACATTTTCAGATAATAATCAAGCACTTACACCTTACTTCTTTGTGGAAGAAAATAATCAATGGAAATTGTCTATGATGATTGATTCATTTGCTATTACTTCAAATATTGCTTCTTATCTGAGTATACATGATCCAGCCTCAATGATAGTATCCAATGATATTGATAATGATGGGGTTCCTAATAATTTAGATAATTGTCCTTGTAAAGCTAACCCAAATCAAATGGATTCAGATGGCGATGGTTTTGGAGATGCTTGTGATAACTGCCCTACAGTTGCAAATCACAACCAAGCCGATATGGATGGTGATGGTGTTGGAGATGCATGTGATAATTGTCCAAAAATATTTAATCCTTCTCAAGAAGATTCAGATAACGACGGTATTGGAGATAGCTGCGATAATTGCCCCACTGTTTTTAACCCTAACCAATCTGATATGGATGGTGATTTTATTGGAGATGCTTGCGATCAGGATATGGATAATGATGGTTTACCAAATAATGTAGATCCTGATATTGATGGCGATGGAGTCCCGAATACTATTGACAATTGTCCATATTACCCCAATCCTAATCAGTTGGATAGTGATGGAGATGGCGTAGGCGATGCTTGCGACAATTGTCCGTATACTTCTAACCCTGATCAAATTGATACCGATCACGACGGTTTAGGCGATGCTTGTGATCCTGATATGGATAATGATGGTATCCCAAATGCAGCTGATAATTGTCCTAAAGTTTACAATCCTGATCAATTGGATGTTAATTGTAACGGAATTGGCGATGCTTGCGAATAATGATTTTACCTTAATATTGTAAAATATAAAGATTTACAGAAATGAAAAAAAGAGGATTTAATACAAAGAAAACCACTTCAGCATTGACTGAAAGCATAATTATTTATAAAAATAATATGCCTGGTTTTAATAAGAATATCATTTGGGTTTTAAGAAAATATTCTTTTATTTTATTAATGATATGTTTACTCTCTGAATTTAGTCAAGGGCAAATAACGTTTACTAAAGAAGATGCCTCCTGCGGTGCTTCTGATGGAAGTGCAACGGTAAGTGTCAATGGAGGAACAGCACCCTATACTTATATTTGGTCTAATGGAGGAACAGGGACAAGTATTAACAATCTAGCTGTTGGTTCGTATACTTGTTTTATTACCGATGCTAATGGTTGTACCGGACAAGGCGATGTTTTTATTGATAATAAGACAGATATGCAGGTAAATATAAGCGGTGGGAATGTATCAACCACTTATTGCAGCAATGCATCACCCCCTTCAATTACCCTCACTGCTTCAGTTACAGGTGGTAAACCTCCTTATGTATGCAGCTGGCCAAGTTATTCAATGGTTGTAAATTCTTCAGGGAATCAAACCGTTACGGTTACCGATTCTGCCCAATGTCTTAAATCAGCATCCACTTATGTGTTATTCATTCCTGTTGAATGTTCTTCCGATCCTAATGATATCACTGGGCCTGAAGGTTATGGCCAAAGAAAAATGATAGGTATTGCAGATAAACTTCCGTATACCATTCGCTATGAAAACAATCCTGATTTTGCAACGGTTCCTGCTCAAAAAGTTACAATAGACATGCCTTTTGATTCAACAGCCAATATGCTATCGTTACGTTTAGGCGATTTTGGATTTGGTAGTTTTATTTTTACAGTTCCTCAAAACACTACATTTTACTCAAAACGTTTAGATGTTTCAGATTCATTGGGTGTTATGGTTGATATAACCGCTGGGATTGACGTTCAAAACAAAAAAGCTTTCTGGATTTTAGAATCCATTGATCCCAATACTGGTTTGGTTCCTAATGATGCAAATAAAGGATTCTTATTAGTGAACGATAGCATTACCCATAGAGGTGAAGGATTTGTCAGTTTTACGATGATGCCTAAAACCTCAGTTCATACTGGTGACTCATTAGCTGCAGAAGCTAGCATTGTATTTGATATTAACGAAGCTATTAAAACCAATAGATGGAAAAATGTTTTGGATGCCCACTATCCTACTAGCTTTGTAAATCCGCTCCCTGCCATTACAGATACAAATTTTATTCAGATTTCGTTCACAGCTTCAGATGATATGGGTGGTTCAGGAGTAAAAAATGTAAAATTGTTTGTTGCAAAAAATACTGCTAATTATGAGTTAGTGGGAACATACAATAAAGATAGTATTGTAAATATAATCGGAGTTGAAGATGATGTGTATAAATTTATTAGTATTGCTTCAGATAATGTCGGCAATGTTGAACCTATGAAAGAAAATCCGGATACATATACTTTCCTCGGATACCCCAGGATAATAGCAGGCAAAACATCTTATAAGAACAATGCAAATACTCCGCTGAACAATGTAGTTGTATATTTACGAAATATTGATGGAGGTATAATGGATTCAGCATACTCTAATGTATCAGGTGACTATAATTTTGGGTTGAAATCAAAAACAACTTATCTCATTGACGGTTATTATGATTTGCCATGGGGTGGTGTTAATTCAACAGATGCTCTAATTGTTAGAAGACAAGTTGTTGGTTTGTCTGCTTTTGATTCCTTGCAATTTAAAGCAGCAGATGTAAATAATTCCGGATTTATTTCAAGTGCAGATGCTCTATTGATAAGAAAACGAATTATTGGTGAAATCAGTAATTTTTCTATCAACGATTGGTGTTTTTTGAGAGATACGGTTAAAGTAGAAAAGTTTAATATTAATCATACAATTAAAACCTTATGTGCAGGAGATCTTAACGGTTCCTATTCAGCTGTTTTTGCAAAGAGCTCAAATATAACACTTAGCCAACGCGGCGAAATTACGGCTGATAGAAATCAATTGATCAATTTGCCTGTAATCTGTAATAATAAATTGCAAACTTCAGCCATCACATACATAATGGATTATCCTGATGGAATTATTAATATTGAAAATGTTGTTTCTTCATTACCTGGTTTTATGTATAAAGCAACTGACGGAAAACTAATTCTTGCCTGGGATAGCTTATCTCCAATGAATTTTGATAAAAATGATGTCCTATTTGAAATGAATGTTAGGGTAAATAGAGAAGCTACTGAAAAAGATCGCGTACTCTTTACGTTGGACAACCATAGTGAATTTGCTGATAAAAATGCAAAAGTTATTGACGGTGTGAGTTTAAGTATTCCAAACATCAGTATTACTCCATTTTTAGATTATGAGCTGAGTCCTAATTTCCCTAACCCCTTTAGTAAATCTACCGAAATTAGGTATGAATTGCCAGAAAATGGTTATGTTACTATGAAGGTATATAATGTTTTAGGACAGGAAGTTAGAACAATTGTTGCAGCAAATCAGAAAGCGGGAAGTTATAGTTTACGCTTTGATGGATCAAATTTAAGTGGAGGAACTTATTCATATAAAATTGAAGTTGTAGGGAAAACTAGGAAATTCACTGCATCACATATAATGGTTATTATACCAACTAATTAAGGAGCAAATATGAAATTATTAAAAACAGTAATTTTTTCGATTCTGATATTTTTGTCTTTTCAAGGGAAAACACAAACCCTTCAGATAGGTGATTTTCAGTCATGTGTGGGTGATACCGTAAGTTTTCCGATAAATATATCAAATGTTGATACAGTTGGTGCTATTACCCTTTATATAGGATACGATACTACGATGCTGAATTTTGTTAATCTAACAAATATTAATCCACTTGCATCAGGAACATTGTTCAATGATGTTCGTTCCGGAATTAATGGACCCCGACTTGGGAAAATTGCAATTTCATGGACTGCTAATTCCTCAGGTGTTAATTTTATTTCAGGAGTATATGCAGTTCTTAAATTTAAAGTAATCCTAGCTGGTAATTGTCCTATTCATTTTTTGAATAATTGTGAAATTGTTAATTACAGTGCTCAACTTATGAATATAAATTATACAAATGGAAGTTTAACGGTTCCTGCAATTCCTGTCATTCTAAATCAACCTTCTCAACTTTCGCTCACTTCATCTCAAAACGGTTTTTTTATAATAAATTCTACAAATGCTTTTAATATTCAATGGGAAATAAAACAAGGGAATACTTGGTCTAATATTATTAATAACACTACATTTCAAGGTTTCAATAAAGATACACTTTTTGTATCTCATCCTATTCAATCTTTAAACGGATCCTATATTAGATGTAGATTGAGCAATTATTGTTTTTCTGCATTGTCCGATTCTGTTTTTTTAAACGTTATAGCATCATCAATAGACGATTATGTTGAATCAGGTTTTGAAATTTATCCCAATCCTTTTTCAAATTATTTTTCTATGAACGCTCTTCATTCAACTTATATTGAAGAAATTAATATCTTTCAGTTGGATGGTCGGATGGTACAACAGATTGCTTTGAATTGTCAAACTACATCATTTCTCGTAACACTTCCAAAAGAACTTAAAAAAGGATATTATTTCATTGAAATTGTTTCGATAAATAATAAGGGGATTAAAGTTAGAAGCATAAATAAACTGATAAAAAATTAAATATACATATAATACTTACAAACAATAACTTAATATATAACACTATGAAAAAGTTATTTATAAAAATTACTAGCATTCTTATATTTTGTTCAATAAATATTAGCGTAATCAATGCTCAACATCTTACATTGCCACAATCGAATGCATGTTTAAATGACACTACATTTGTTCCTATTAATTTTAGCAATATTGATTCGTTAGCTGCACTTACCTTATATGTTAGTTATGATACTGCAGTATTAACTTATGCCGGTTATGAAAATGTAAATACATTGACTCCTGGTATTATGTGCGGAGTTCCTACAAGTGGATCCAATGCATGGCAGGTTGTCGTTTCGTGGGTTGACAATACATTGAGCGGCATCAACTTAGTGTCGGGAAAGTTTTGTGATTTGAAATTCAAATATAAAGGGGGTAATTCTAATTTAAATTTTTTGACAACTTCTGAATTAGCTAATCAAAATCTTATTAATATAATTCCAATTTATACGAATGGGGGAATTAGTCCAACCATTCTTTCACATCCAGTCTCAACTCAGATATGTGAAATGGGGCAAACAAGTTTTGCTGTTACTTCTGCATCAGGATGCACTTATCAATGGCAGGTTCAAAATGGGGCACAATGGGATAATCTTCTGAATAATACTACTTATTCAGGCGTAAATGCTAATGCACTTCAAATTCTCCAAGCTTTGTATGCATTAAATAATAAAGTGTATAGATGTGTTGTGACAAAAAACTGCACTCAATTCTCTAATACTGCCACCCTAATTGTTTATCCAAAACCAGTTATCGTTTTAAATAACGATACAACAATATGTGCTGGGAATTCAGTCATCCTAAATGCGAATGGAACTACCGGAACAGGAACCCTTCTTTTCAGCTGGGATCAGGGTTTGGGCTTAGGAATTGCACATACAGTAAATCCGTTAGCAACCACAACTTACCATCTTTTAGTAAGTGATGCAAATGCTTGCACTTCGATGGATAGTCTACAAATTTCTGTTAATCAGCTTCCTTCACTTGCAGGAACTATTACTGGCTTAACAACAGTATGTCAGGGCCAAAATGGAGTAACATACAATGTCCCGGCTATTAATTATGCCACTTCCTATGTTTGGACCTTACCTTCAGCTGCATATGGAACAAGTTCAACGAATAGTATTAATGTGAATTACTCAACAATATCTGTTTCGGGAGTGATTACAGTTAGAGGAAATAATACCTGTGGAAATGGAGCAACTTCTTCATTGACAATAACTGTGAATACATTACCTGCAATTACTAATTTAGCAACTGCTACTACTTGCGGTGGTACAAGTCCAAATATCGCTTTAACCTCAAGTGTAGCGAGTAATTTTGCATGGACAACCGGAACCATTTCTGGTGGAATCACAGGTGCATCAGCTAGTTCAGGAAGTACGATCAATCAAATTTTAAACAATCCCAGCAATTCATCCGCTGGTAACGTCCAGTATATCGTCACACCAACCTCAATTTCGGGAGGATGTGTGGGAAATTCATCAACCATTACTGTGACCGTAAATCCTATTCCATTGGTTACCAATACTGCAACTGCAACTACATGTAGTGGTAGCAGCCCTAATATTTCATTATCTTCCAGTGTACCCAGTAATTTTAGCTGGACTGTCGGGACCATTATAGGAAGTATTACCGGTGCAAGTTCCGGTTCAGGAGCTAGTATTAATCAAACATTGACAAATCCGAGCAATACAACTGCTGGTAGCGTACAATATCTTGTAACGCCTACTTCTATTACTGGAAGTTGTGTAGGTGCAGTTTTTACTATTACAATAACAGTAAACCCAACACCTTCAGTAACTAATGTTGCAACTGCTAGCAATTGTAGTGGTACAAGCCCTAATATTGCTCTAACTTCAAGTATAGCAAGTAGTTTTACATGGACCATCGGAACAATTACAGGTAGTATTACTGGTGCATCATCCAGCTCAGGTTCTACTATCAATCAAGTATTGACCAATCCAAGTCATACAGTAAGTGGTACTGTTCAATATC
>CAZCBG010000029.1:0-1236 GCA_964496885.1 uncultured Bacteroides sp.
AGTTTGTTACCGATCGATAAAACGTTGACCAATTCCTGAATAGACAGTCCGTTGTCGATGCGAAGTACGATGATGGCATCAGCTTGTTTTGCCAATTCTTTTTTAAGCAGGACTTCGATGCCGTCATATTGAACCTGTGTATTATTCACAAAATAGTTAAGCTCTTTGGTTACCGTCAGATTAATTTCTTTTTTATGAATAGATTGGCTGCTCTGCGTTTTGGGCAGGGTAACATTAATCATGCTAGGATTTAAAAGGGTAGAAATGATGATAAAAAACAACATAAGAAAAAACATAATGTCGTTCATGGCCGAAGTAAATACTTCGGCATCCTGATCGTTTCTCTTACTGAAGTTTATCATTTTGAAGGTTCTTTAAGCAGTTCAATAAAATTCATTGCATTCCACTCCATTTGATGAATGGCTTTATTCAATACTCTTTTCAACCATTGGTACAGGATATAAGCAACAATACCAACAATTAGTCCAGCGGCACTGGTAACCATTTTTGTATACAAACCTGCAGAAATACTTCCAATACTAACATCGCTGGTCATCGAGATACCATAAAAAATCTTGATTACACCAATAATAGTTCCCAAAAACCCAAACATAGGTGCTATGCTCGCAATGATAGCCAAAATATGAATGTTTTCTTCCAGATCGTAGATCTCAAATTTTCCGGCTATTTCGATAGATTCTTCAATTTCTTTGATGGGTTTTCCGATACGGGAGATGCCTTTTTCTATCATTCTTGCAATAGGTTCTTTTGTATTTTTGCAGAGCGATAAAGCTGAATCAATTCTACCATCGCGAATAAAGTCGCGGATGTAATTCATGAAATTCTCATCAGTTTTTACATAACGTCTGATGGTTAAATAACGCTCGATAAATACATACAAAGCCACAACTGAAAGTATTGCTATTGGGATCATAATGATTCCGCCTTTGACAAGAATGTCGATCAACGTCATGGGCTCAGGGATGGCTTGTTTTGGGAGTTCAGGAACAGTGGTAAGTGCTCTGTTTATAGTATCAACAGTTTGGGTAATCTGCAAAAGAATAGGGGTCATATAGATTTAATTTTATGTAAAAAATACAAACTAATTATATAGTGTGCAAAACTATAAATAAATAAATTAGGGTACAAGCATTATTTAAATATTATAATAACTTTAATTTGTATGAAAATAGTATGTAAAATTATTTTTAATCATTTTATTTTTAATCAAAATTT
>CAZCBG010000029.1:1336-34046 GCA_964496885.1 uncultured Bacteroides sp.
GTATGAAAATAGTATGTAAAATTATTTTTAATCATTTTATTTTTAATCAAAATTTTTAATATGTATAATTTCAATAGTTTATGGATGTGATCGGTAAAATATTTTATGATAATGATGATATTATCAGATAATTTCATTAATACTTGAAGTTGATTGTTTTTTAAAGATTTAATTCTCCATCTACCTTTAAGCTGTATAAATGAACCTTTAACTTCTTTATAAAAACCTTAAACTGATTTCGACTTTCAATTTTTAGGATTCATTCGTATATTTGTATCGAAATACAAAATAAATTACAATAAGATTATGAAAACAAATCCTTTTCATTCAACAATGAAGACATTTAATATTTTCACTGATTCAATAATTATAAATACTTCATTACATTCAGTAAACGCTATACTGAAAGTGAAGGAAGTATTCTATTTTTTACCTATAACTTTATATTTTCTACCTTTAACTGGTTTTCCAAAAAAAATATTATTGTTTTTCGTTTTGATAAATATATTTTCCTACTTTTGTAAAAAAATTGAAACAATATTTTTAATAGTTTTAAGTTAATCAATTACAAAGCTTATAGTTTTATAAGCTTATATTTTTTGAAGGAATTTTTACAATAATTAAATAAGTGCAAATTTTTATTAACAATTAAAATTTATCAATAAAATGAAAAAAAACGATGAATTATCAAACAGTTTAAAAACTTGGTTTTCTGCTTTAGTAATACCATTATCTTTAGTGGTAGCAGTATGTATTTACCTTTTTATCTTAGGTAACGGAAGCAATTTTCAGGGAGGTGATAGTGCCAATGGTCCATTGCCAGGTAATTATTTAGCTACAGTTTATAAAGGTGGATTTATAGTTCCAATTTTAATGTCATTATTAATCATTGTATTAACATTCACAATCGAACGTTTTTTTACAATTGCAAAAGCAAAAGGTAAAGGTTCGGTTATCGCATTTGTAAAAAAAGTTAAACATGATGTTGCAAATAACGATATTGATGCTGCTGTTGCTGCTTGTAATAAACAAAAGGGATCTGTTGCAAATGTGATTTACTCTGTTTTGATGCGTTATAAAACGCTTGAAAAAGATCAAACCATGAACAAAGACCAAAAATTAATGTCGATTCAAAAAGAAGTTGAAGAAGCTACATCTTTAGAATTGCCGGGTCTTGAACAAAATCTAGTGATTTTAGCTACAATTACCTCTGTATCAACTTTATTGGGGTTATTAGGTACAGTATTGGGTATGATCAGGGCTTTTGCAGCTTTGGCCAATGCAGGTGCTCCTGATTCAGTAGCATTAGCAACCGGTATTTCTGAAGCCCTTATTAATACTGCATTTGGTATTGGTACAGCAGCTTTAGCCGTTGTATTTTATAATGTATTTACTACTCAAATTGACAAATTAACTTATAGTATCGACGAAGCTGGTTTCAGTATCGTTCAGACTTATGCTGAAAAACATTAATCAATAAAAAAAAAGTAAAATGCCGAAAGTAAAAGCAAAGCGAAAAAGTACCTGGGTTGATATGACCGCCATGTGTGATATGGCCTTCTTATTGCTCACGTTTTTTATGCTCACTTCTAATTTTACAGTAAAAGAACCTATTCAGGTTGATACACCTTCTTCAATTTCAGAAATTAAAATTCCTGAAACGAATATTATGAAGGTTATTGTTGACAAAGATGGGAAAATTTTCTTTGGAATTGATGGACAAGAAAAGAGAATAAGTTTATTGGAAAAACTAGGTGCAGCTTATAAGATTGACTTTACCACAAAAGAAAAGCATGATTTTAGTTTAATTAATTCGTTTGGTCAACCGCTTGAAAAAATGAAAACATTTCTGGCAATGACTCCTGAACAAAGAGATCTAAAAGAAAATGCAGTGGGCATTCCAAGTGATTCATTGAATAATCAGTTTAAAGATTGGGTAAGAGCTGCTAGAGCCGTCAATAAAGACCTTAAAATAGCAATAAAAGCAGATCAAAAAACGCCTTATCCAAAGATCAAAGTAGTGATGAACACTTTACAGGACTTGAATGAATGTAGGTTTAATCTGATAACAAGTTTGGAAGAAGTACCCTCGAATTTATAAACAATTTTAAATTTATAAAGAAATGGCAGAAATAAACACCGAAGGAAAAGGTGGTAAACATAAAGGGTCTAAGAAAATTTCAACAAGGGTAGATCTTACGCCTATGGTTGACTTAGCTTTTTTGCTGATCACCTTTTTTATGCTCACAACTTCAATGTTAAAACCTCAAACAATGGAACTTGCGATGCCTTCAAAAGAAAAGACCACCGAACCACCGGCTCTTAAAAAATCATTGGCAGTAACCATTATGCTTGGCAAAAACAATAAGATATTCTACTTCTTTGGAGCGAAAGATGAAAAAACGGGTGTCGACCCAACTATTGAAACAACCGATTTTGGACCCAATGGAATCAGAAAAGTGCTTTTAGATAGGAATAAACCTATTATTGCAAAAATTAGTGATTTAAAAAAGCAAAACAAGGATAAACTCATTTCTGATGATACACTTAAAGTGAGAATTGGCCGTGAGAAGTCCGCTAAAGATGCGCCAATGGTTTTAATAAAAGCTACTGATGATTCATCCTACAAAAACTTAGTTGATATTCTTGACGAAATGATGATATGTAATATCGGGAAATATGCAATTATAGATATTACGCCTGATGATTTAGAAAAAATTAAAACATTGAACCTCTAAAACCTTAAAGTCATGTCAGAAAAATTAAATATTTATTCAGATGAATGGTGCGATATGGTTTTTGAAAATAAAAACCATGAATATGGGGCTTTTGTTCTAAGAAAAGGTTCATCAAAACGGCATTTAAGAGCAATATTAATAGCTGTAATATTTTTTACCTTGGCAGTTAGTTCTCCTGTAATATTAAAGACTATTATGCCGGATAAAAAACTAGCTTACGATGAAGTTACTAAAATTACTGATGTTGCGCTTGATAAACCTAAAAAAGATGAAATTATCATAGAGGAACAACAGCCAATAACAAAAAGTACGATTCAATTTGTACCTCCTGTTATTAAAAATGATGAAGATGTTCCTGATGATGTTGAAATTAAAACACAGGAAGATTTATCACAATCTAAAGAAATCATCTCTGTGAAAACATTTGCCGGGGATGATGAACATGGAGTGAATCCAGATGAACTTAATACCAACCAAAAAATAGCTGATGGTGCTGGTGATGGAACTCCGTTTACCGTGGTTGAACAACCACCTGATTTCCCTGGTGGAGATGCAGAAAGAATGAGATTCCTGAAAGAAAATGTTAAGTTTCCTCAGATGGCAAGGGAATCAGGAATTGAAGGAACTGTTTATATTACATTTGTTGTGAGCAGAACCGGAAAGATTTCAAACGTAAAAGTGCTGCGTGGTATTGGTGGCGGTTGCGATGAAGAAGCAGTTCGTGTTGTAAAACTTATGCCGGAATGGAAACCAGGTAAACAAAACGGACAGGCTGTTCCTGTTCAGTTTAATATGCCCATTAAATTCGTTTTACAATAGTGGTACCTAAAAACAGTAAAAATGAAAAATTGAAAATTACATTACATAAAATGCTAGAGAAATTTGCATATGTAATGGTTGTCTTCTATTTCGTTTTATCACTGGGTTTGATTTTTACTAATATATTTTCCGCTTCACTGACATCCATTCAAAGGTATTCAGTGGGCGGAATCTTATTTGTATATTCTATATTCAGAGGGTATCGTATTTTTATATCACAAAAAAAAGCCAACGAAGATGAATAATATTTCAAGAAATCTTATTTACATAAGTTTTCTATTCTTGATTTTTTTAACGGCTTGTGGTTCAAAATCACAATACAATGATACTCCTACAAGCGGGTCGATTTCCATTGCTGTTGATGAAACGTTTAAACCCATCGCACAAGCTGAAATTGATGTTTTTCAAAGTATATATAATTCAACTGAAATAAAACCATCCTACGATTCCGAAAAAATTTCATTTAAGAAATTATTGAACGATAGTGTCAGAATGATCATTTGTTCCAGAAAATTAAATAATCAGGAAAAAGAGATTTTTAGAAGCAAGAAGTTTTTTCCAAAAGAAATAAAAATTGCAACAGATGCTATTGCACTTATTGTCCATCCTTCTAACAAAGACACTATCATTAGTGTTGAAAATTTAAAAGAAATTTTGAACGGGAAAATCACAAACTGGCAACAAATTTATCCAACTTCAAAATTAGGAAAAATTACACTGGTCTTTGATAATCAGAATTCAAGTACCGTTCATTATTTGATTGATGCAGTTTGTAAAGGAGATAGCTTGTCGAATAAACTTACTGCATTAAGTGTAAATAGCGAGGTTATAAACTTTGTATCTAAAAATCCTAATGCGATTGGAGTTATTGGCACAAGTTTTGTAAGTGATAGAGATGACTCAACTTCAATATCTTTTTTAAAAACAATAAAAGTCATGGCAGTCAGCAAAGAACATACAGCAACTTACGAAAACAGTTTTCAGCCTTACCAGGCTTATATTGCCACTCAACAATATCCTTTGTACAGGGATGTTTATATTATTCTATCTGAACCCCGTACTGGTCTTGCATCTGGATTTACGTCCTTTATAACAAGCGACAGAGGACAAAGAATTATACTTAAATCAGGGATACTGCCAGCTACCAGACCCGTAAGAATTATAAATATTAATAATGAATTTTAACTTTTTAAATATATCTATTATGAAAGCAATACAAAAAGTTGTGAAAATTTTATTTTTCAGTCTTTTTATTATTTTGTGCCTAAATATTGGTTTAGTAAATGCTCAAACTGATGTTTATGGAGATAAGCTGTTGAAAATGAATCAATTTAAAACTGCAAAAACGTATTTTTTAAAAAAAATAAATGAAAAACCAAATGATATATCTACCCTCTATTATTTAGGTGAAACTTATTTTAATCTGAATAATGTCGATTCTGCTCAGTTTTATTTTCAAAAGGCAATTGCTCTGAATCCAAATGATATTTACGCGAATATTGGGATTGCTAAAATTCAACTTGAAAAATCAAACCTTATAGAAGCAAAAAAAACATTAGATAAAGCTAATTCCTTGTCAAAATATAAAGATGTAAACGTTATTACTTCTATTGCTGATGCTTTAATTAGTACTAAGAACAAGCAATATGAGTTGGCCAATGAATATTTACTAAAAGCAAAAGAAATTAACAAATCAAAAGCCATTATTCATATTGTATCTGGTGATATGAACAGTATGCAGTCAAATATTGGGGAAGCTGCCAATGATTATGAAAGAGCCTTTTATTATGATAACAAATGCACGGAAGCATATTATAAGTTAGGTAGAATCTATTCTACTGCAAAAAATTACAAAGAAACCATTAAAGCATTCGAAAGTGCATTAAAAATCGATTCTAACTATATTCCTGTTTGGCGTGATCTTGCTGAAATGTATTATGCTTATGGTCATTATCAGGAAGCAAGCGATGCATTTTTTAAATATATTCAGTTAACTGAACCCGATTTAAATGATCATATCCGTTATGCAACCATCCTTTATTTTAATAAGGAATACGCTAAATCTTTAATTGAAACAGAAAATGCTTTGATAAAAGATCCAAAGAATTTTGTAATGAAAAGATTGAACACTTATAATCTTTTTGAAACAAATGAATATGCAAAAGCTTTAATGGCTATCAACTCATTCTTTAAAATCATTCCTGAAAGCAAAACCATTGCTCAGGATTATGAGTATTACGGCAAAATATTAAGTAAAAATAATATGGATTCACTGGCTATCATAGCTTTTGAAAAAACAATTGCGTTAGATAGTACTAAAAATGAATTTTATGAAAACATTGGTAAGTCCTATGATAAATTAAAAAAATATGAAAAAGCAGTTAAGGCTTATGAAAATCTAATATTATCACAAAAAGCCCCATTGTCTTCACAATATTTCCAGTTAGGTAAAAGTGCTTATTTTTCAGGTACTCCCTTGGTAAATGTTGAAGATTCCCTCAAAAAAATGTATTATCTTCAAATTGCCGACACTTCTTTTTCAAAAGTAGTTGAATTTTCACCTGCATCGCATCTGGGCTTTTTATGGAAAGCTCGTGTAAATGCTTTAATCGATTCAAAAACAACTGCAGGACTTGCAAAACCATGGTACGATCAGGTAATTATAATTTTAGAAGCCAATCCTGGAAAAAGTCCAAAAGACTTAATTGAAGCTTATGGTTATTTAGGTGTTTATTTTATCAAAAATGATGATAATAAAACTTCAAAAATATATTGGAATAAAATTCTTGAAATTGATCCTAAAAATGAGGATGCGCTGAAATATAAGGATATGAAATAATTCTAAATTCTTTTATTTGTAAAATAATAGAATCAGAACGTATCCTTCATAAATTCATATAATTAACCCTGGTCTTTTGGCTGGGGTTTTTTGTTTGCAACTCATTGTTCGAGTTTTGCAGTGAGTTTATATGAAAAAATGAGAAATATCATCAATTTTTTTTTGGTTGTTAATAAAAAAACAGTAATATTGTAAAAAATTCTATTACAATGTCAGAAAGTCATAATCATTTAGTTGACAACTCCTTATCTGGTAAAATTAAGAATGAAGTAGGCGTTTCAGTAGCAAGGTGTTACCAATGTGGAAAATGTTCTGCAGGATGTCCTGTTTCAGTAGATATGGATTACCCACCCAGTTTATTAATAAGAAAACTTCAAACCGGACTTCCCGAACATGAAGAACAAGTACTTCGTTCAAAAAGTATTTGGTACTGTTTAAGTTGCGAAATGTGTATAGCCAGATGTCCCATGGAAGTGGATATTCCTCCGATGATGGATTATCTACGACATGAGTCTATTCGGTTAAAAAAAGTCAATCCTGCTGCTAAAAATATTATCAGTTTTCATAAAGCTTTCCTGGATTCAATTGAGTATACCGGTAAATTGTATGAAATGGGTCTGATTGTTGATTATAAATCCAGATCTTTTAATTTGATGCAGGATGTTGGTTTAGCACCCACTATGTTTGCAAAAGGAAAGTTACACATTTTACCCGAAGTTGTTAAAAATCGTAAAAACCTGAAGCAGATTTTTAAAAATACCTTAAAAAATTCGCAAAAGTAAAAATTAATAAGGAAAAAGATGAAACTAGGATATTATCCCGGATGTTCATTGGAAGGTTCTTCCAGAGAATACAACGAATCTGTTCAGGCTATTGCCGAAAAATTGGGTATTGAATTGGTTTCGATACCTGATTGGAATTGTTGCGGTGCTACAGCAGCCCACAATATGAACAAAGAATTATCACTTTCTCTCCCTGCAAGAAATCTTGCGCTAGCTGAAGAAGCAGGATTGAAAGAATTAGTGGTTCCCTGTGCAGCCTGTTACAGCAGATTTACTACCACTCAGCACGAATTATTGCATGATGAACAACTCCATCAAAAAGTCAATACAATTATTGGAAAAGAATACAAAGGGAACTTACGGATTTTAAATGTAATTCAATTTATCGAAGAATTTATCATTGATAAATTAGATGAAAATATCAAATTTGAATTCAACAAAAAAGTTGCCTGTTATTATGGTTGTTTATTGGTGCGCCCTAATAAAATTTTAAATTTTGACAGAACAGAAGATCCTCAGACCATGGATGTGGTAATGAAGAAATTAGGTGCAGATTCGATAGATTGGGCATATAAAACCGAATGTTGTGGAGCAGGCTTTTCTGTTTCTTTTACTGAAACTGTTGGACGATTGTCTGGTAAAATAGTAGAGGATGCTGATTATAGAGGTGCAGAGGCATTGATTGTTGCCTGTCCTATGTGTCATTCCAATCTTGATATGCGACGTCCTGAAATTGATAAATACAATGGTAAAAAAATAAAAATTCCTGTTTTGTATATTACTCAAGCAATAGGTATTGCATTAGGTATTGAAAAATCAAAACTAGGTTTGCAACGTCATTTTGTTGAAGTTAAACTTAATGATTTTAAACCAGTAGTAAAGAAAATCGAAGTCGAAAATCTACAAATATCGGAGGAAATATAATGGCACGTATCGGAGTTTTTATATGTCATTGCGGAGAAAATATCAGTGCAACTGTCAATTGTCCTAAAGTATCGGAAGTAGCAGCTAATTTTCCTGGAGTAGTCTACAGTGTTGATTATAAATACATGTGTTCGGATCCCGGACAAAGTTTAGTTGTAAACGCAATTAAAGAAAATAAGCTGACAGGTATTGTAGTATCAGCATGTTCACCCAGAATGCATGAACCAACATTTAGGAGAGCCTGTGCTGAAGCTGGTTTAAACCCATACTTATGTGAAATGGCCAATATCCGTGAACATTGTTCATGGGTGCACGAAAAAGGTGACAGAACAGATCAGAAAGCGATAGATATTGTTCGAATGATGGTTGAAAAGGTAAAAAGGAACAATGCTTTGATGTCGATTAAAGTTCCTGTTACCAAAACTGCACTAGTTATTGGTGGTGGTGTTGCCGGTATTCAGGCTGCACTTGATATTGCGAATGCAGGCCATAAAGTTATTTTGGTTGAACGTGAGCCTTCTATTGGTGGGCATATGTCGCAATTAAGCGAAACTTTTCCAACCCTTGATTGCTCTCAATGTATTTTAACACCGCGTATGGTTGAAGTTGCTCAGAATGCAAATATAAAACTATATACTTATGCTGAAGTAGAGAGTGTTGAAGGTTTTGTTGGAAACTTTACCGTTAAAATCAGAAAGAAAGCCAAGAGTGTAGATGAAAGCGTTTGTAACGGATGTGGGATGTGTACAACTAAATGTCCTAACAAAAAAATACCCAACGAATTTGAATTAGGGATGGGGAACAGACCTGCTATTTATGTTCCGTTTCCTCAAGCTGTACCCAATATTCCTGTCATTGATAAAATTAATTGTACCTATTACAAAACCGGGAAATGTAAAATTTGCGAAAAAGTCTGTCAACCTAAAGCTATAAGATTTGATCAGGAAGACGAAATTATTGAAGTTGCTGTTGGAGCTATTGCTATCTGTACTGGTTTTGATGTAAAGAAAACCGATTTCTTTCCTGAATATGGTTATGGAAAATACAAAGACATGATTGATGGTTTGCAATTCGAGAGAATGGCTTCTGCATCCGGTCCTACTTCTGGTGAAATTAAAAGACCTTCAGATGGTCAGACTCCTAAGAAAATTGTATTTGTTGCTTGTGCCGGTTCTCGTGATCCAGCTAAAGGTATTGAATATTGCTCTAAAATATGTTGCATGTACACTGCTAAACATGCAATGTTGTACAAACATAAAGTTCATGATGGCACAGCTTATATTTTCTATATGGATATTAGAGCTGCCGGTAAAAATTACGATGAATTTACCCGCAGAGGCATAGAAGAAGATGGTGCTCAATATATCAGAGGCAGGGTATCTAAAATTTACGAACGCAATGGCAAATTGATAGTAGTTGGAGCAGATACCTTAATGAATGCTGAGACCGTAGAAATTGAAGCTGATATGGTAGTACTGGCAACTGCTGGTGTAGCTAATTCAGGAGCTGAAGATTTAGCACAAAAACTTCATGTTTCTTACGATCAACATAAATTCTTTTCGGAAGCGCATCCAAAATTAAAACCAGTTGAAACAAATACAGCTGGTATTTACTTAGCCGGTGCTTGTCAGTCACCCAAAGATATTCCTGAATCGGTAGCAGCTGCTTCTGGCGTTGCAGGTAAAATTGCCTGCCTGTTTGCCAATAACGAACTAACCCGTGAACCATTGATTGCTTTTGTCGACCGGACAGCTCCCCCTAATTATTCTTCCTGTACGGGCTGTTTCTTATGCCAACCGGTTTGTCCTTACAATGCGATTGAAAAAGATGATATTAAAGACAGAAATGGAAATTTGATCAAACAATTGGCTTACATTAATCCTGGTCTATGTCAGGGTTGTGGCACTTGTGTTGCAGTTTGTAAATCTAAATCGATTGATATTGATGGCTATACGAACTCACAGATGTATTATGAAGTAGATGCATTGTTGAATAGTTAAAAAATAAACGATTAAAGAAAGAATTTAAATAAAATTTAAGATGTCAGAATTTGAGCCAAAAATTGTAGCTTTTGTTTGTAACTGGTGCACTTATGCAGGTGCTGATTTAACCGGAACTAGCAGAATTAAATATTCAGCCAATGTTAGAATAGTTCGCTTTCCCTGTACTGGAAGAATTGACTATATGTTGCTGACTAAAGCCTTTGCAAGTGGAGCAGATGGTATCATTGTATCAGGCTGTCATCCTAACGATTGTCATTATACTTCAGGTAATTTTTATGCCCGACGTCGATGGATTGTATTTAAAAAAATCTGCGACTTTATGGGAATTGATACCCGTCGTATTGTTTTTTCGTGGGTTTCTGCTGCTGAAGGTGGTAAATGGGCTGAAATCGTGAATACAACCAATGAAGAGATCAAAAAATTAGGTCCTTACGAAGCCTATCATAAATTGTCCACACAAGATATTTTGGAATAATATGGAAGAAATTAAAAAAATTGCAAGAGAATTGCTTGTTGAAAATAAGGTAGAATTGGTGGTAGGATTCGAAAAAGGGACTGCCAGCAAAGTAAGACCAGCTTTTTTTACAAAAGCAGAAGATATAGATAAGCTGATTTACAATGAATCTTGTATTCATAATATTGCCTTGTATTTAAAAAAAGATATTTGTCAGAAAGCTAAATCTCTGGCAATTACAGCCAACCCAAATGTTGTAAGAAGTATTTTACAATTAGCATCTGAAAACCAGATAGCTGAAGATAAAATAAAAATCATCGGCATCTCTTTTGAAGGAAAATGCGTTGGCTTGCTCGATTTTAAAGCAGCTGAAGAATTTGCTAAAACCCAGCCTAAAGGATTAAAACCTGAAGATAAAGCGTTGATAGCTAAAATTCAGGCCATGTCACTTGAAGAAAGATTCGACTATTGGGTGGAAGCATTCAGTGCCTGCATCAAATGCTATGCATGCAGAGCTTCTTGCCCTATGTGTTATTGTGGTAAATGCAATGTAGAGACAAATAATCCTCAATGGATACCAGTAGCTCCTCATAAATACGGAAATATGGAATGGCATATCATGCGAGCCATGCACCTGGCCGGAAGATGTATCAATTGTGGAGAATGCAACCGTTCTTGCCCTGTGGATATTCCATTAAATATACTTTCGTATATGCTTTCCGATTTTATTCTCGATGAATTTGATTCTGAAGCCGGCATGGATGCTGTTTTCACCTCTGCACTCTCTGTTTATACAACTGTTGATAAAGAAAATTTTATTAAATAGATTATGGAAATAATTAATAAATTAATTGATAAAGCGAATCTTACAGCTTTGATTGATAATTTTAATAAATCAGGAAAAAATGTGTATGCTCCTGTAACTAAAAATGGACTTTGCGATTTTGCTAAAGTTGAATCTGTTCAGGAAATAGATTTTGATTGCATCGCTACCATACAATCAGCAAAATCACTTGTTTTTCCAAAGGTCGAAAAATTACTAAGTTTCGAAAAAACTTATGATGATGTTATTGTAAAGGAAGTTGATTCGTCTAAATTTCCGGAAGTAATTGCTTTTGCAGGAAGACCTTGTGATGCTGCCGGTTTTATTCCATTAGATGCAATTTTTACGACCGATGCAGTGGATGAGATATTTAAAACCCGTTTTGATAAACTTACAATTATCAGCATCAGCTGCAAAAAAGCAGATGATTTCTGTTTTTGTACTTCTGTCAACGGAGGCCCAGGCAATACTGCCGGAAGTGATATCTTACTTACAGAAATTTCTGCAACTACTTATTATGTCGAAATTATTACCGAAAAAGGAAAAGCAATACTGGATGCCAATGCTGATTTGTTTAAAGATACTGCCCTTGTCGATAAAACTCCATTTATAGCAAAGATAGATCAGTTATTTTCTACTGAAGTCATCCATGAAAAGTTAAAGACTTTATTTGAATCAGATATCTGGGATCAGCAAGCCATGCGTTGTGTAGGTTGTGGCGCTTGTGCTTTTGTATGCCCTGCCTGTGGATGTTTCGACATTCAGGATGAAACCAAAGGTAAAAACGGAGTGCGTCACAGATGTTGGGATAGCTGCGGCTTCAAGATTTTCACCATGCATACTTCGGGTCACAATCCTCGTGAAAAACAAGCGCAAAGATGGAGACAGCGGATATTTCATAAATTCTCTTATCAACCTGAACAACAAAAACAATTCGGTTGTGTAGGATGTGGAAGATGTTCAAGAGCTTGTCCATCGGATATGAATATTGCAGAACATCTTACAGCTATAGCTGGCCAATAAAATTATTGATAAAGCGGAAAAACAAAATACGACATGGAAAAGAAGAATATATATTTCCCTTACAAAATGAAGATCGAAAAAATTACGGAGGAAGCACCTTTTGTAAAGACTTTTCGACTCAAATTTATGAATGATGAGGATGCTGAAAACTTTTCTTTCAGAACCGGTCAGTTTGGTGAATATTCAATTTATGGTGAAGGTGAAACTACTTTTTGTATTGCCTCATCACCCACACGCAAAGGATATATAGAATGTACTTTCCGTGAGGCAGGACGCGTTACCAAAGCGTTGGCCCATCTCGACGAAGGGGATATCATTGGATTCAGAGGTCCATATGGAAATATCTTTCCCATTGATGAATGGAAAGGCAAGAATTTAGTTTTTATTGCAGGTGGTATAGCATTGCCTCCTATGCGGAGTGTGATCTGGAATTGCCTCGATTTGCGCGAAAACTTCAAGGATATTACCATTGTTTATGGTGCCCGTTCTGTAGCCGATTTGGTTTACAAGAATGAACTGAAGGAGTGGGAGGGAAGAGATGATGTAAAAATTGTAACCACTGTGGATCCAGGTGGAGAAACTCCTGAATGGACTGGCAAAGTTGGCTTTGTTCCTACTGTTTTGTCAGAAATTGCTCCCAATAGTGAAAATTCAATTGCCATTGTGTGTGGACCGCCTGTGATGATTAAATTCACTTTCCCTGTACTTGAAAAACTCGGATTTAAGGAAGAAAATATTTATACAACTCTCGAAAACCGTATGAAATGCGGATTCGGTAAATGCGGCAGGTGTAATGTAGGTAAAGTCTTTGTTTGCAAAGATGGTCCTGTATTCTCTTTAGACCAGTTAAAAGAATTACCGGCTGAATATTAGAATCAGCTCTTAAAAAAGAAAAGCGAATTGTTGGTATCAGTTCGCTTTTTTATTTTAATGGAATTAATGCTGTTGACCAAAAGGCTAGTTGTGGACCCTGTATTGCTGTTACATTTAGCTGAAATGCTCTACTTGTCAGTTAATTACTGAAAATGGAAGTTTGCTCGATTGGTGGCTTTCCTATTTTATTAATGTTAATGATCCATTCAAAGTCTTCGATTGATTTGAAATTGACGTATATTCAATAATCCAAAAATAGGTCCCATCAGAGCAAATTTTACCATTATATTTTCCGTCCCAGCCTGTAAATATATTATTTGTTTCAAATAATTTTACGCCCCATCTATTGTATATGATAAGAGTGGCTTGTTTAATACCATTTATTTCTTTTGGATGAAAATATTCGTTTATACCATCACCATTTGGCGTAAAGACATTTGGTATCTCAAGAATTATTTCGCAATCTTTTGATTCAATACTGATGGTGTCTGTTTTACTACAATTGTTTACAATAATTTTCACACAATAAGTCCCTGGTTGTGAAACAGTAAAACTTGGGTTTGAGGAATTATCCTGCCACAAATAGGTAGCATTTAAAGTTGTTGCGTTCAAAGTTAATGTTGCTCCTTGACATATGGTTGTGTCTTTGCCCAAATTAATGTTAGGGAATGGATAGTTATTAATATTAATTGTATCTGTCTTGCTACAACTATTTACTGTGACTTTCACCCAATAAGTTCCTGGCTGTATAACAGTAAAACTTGGGTTTGAGGAATTGTCCTGCCACAAATAGGAAGCATTTGAAGTAGTAGCGTTCAAAGTTAATGTCGCTCCTTGACAAATGCTTGTGTCGTTGCCCAAATTAATGCTTGGTAATGGATAGTAATTAACATTAATTGTATCTGTCTTGATGCTACTGTTTACTGTGACTTTCACCCAATAAGTTCCTGGTTGTGTAACAGTAAAAGTTGGGTTTGAGGAATTGTCCTGCCACAAATAGCTAGCATTTGAAGTAGTTGCGTTTAAAGTTAATGTCGACCCCTGACATATAGTAGTGTCGTTTCCTAAATTTAATATATTGCTAAATACATTTGCACTTATACTATCCACATAGACGTACTGCTTACAACCTGGTGTTTGTTCCAATGTAAATACAATATAATTAATAACTACATTAGATTGAAAGAAACCGTTGTAATAATGCCATAATGAATCAGAGACAACATTAGAAGTCCATAATAGCATAGCCCCAGCTATACTGGAAGCATGTATAAAACTATTATTTAAAGGAGATTGTGCTGTATATCCGTATAAAGTTATACCACCACAATTTTGATTGTAAGAACCCAATGAAGATACACCTGAAGTTTTTTTTGCAAAAAGGCCAATAGAATAAATTGTGTTAGGCATAATAGGAGTACTGGAAATATTTTGACCAATAGCCTCAGCTGAACCAATTAAATCACCGTATGTTGCAAAACCAGCAAATCCATTCCCAGAATATGCTCCACCTATTTGAGGTGTCCATCCATTAAAACCCGTATTCATATAATCACAACTTACAATAACTTCATTCCATCCAATAGCTTTGGTTATTTCTCCATTAGTTGTGGGTAAAGTTGAATATTGTTCAAAATCATGATTTGAAACAATATTTTGAGATTTTACAAACTGTACAATGAAAATAAAATGTACTAATAATATTATTTTTACTGAAATATTATTTTTGTTCATAATCATTTTTTAGCATTGCATTACCACCAAAAGTTTGTATGTTTTTACTATACTTCACAAAGCCATCCAAATTTGATTTGCTTGTTGCAGCTATTATTGCATTTTATTCTTCTACAAATATAATAATTAATTCTCAACGTAATTGTTTTTGTATTTTTAATTTTTCGATTTCTAAATTATACAATTCATCATTGAAATCTCTTGAGATTTAAAAACCGATTCAATCAATAGCTTTCCTTAAATCAGATGGCTTAAGCTGCCGGCGAAATAGCGAAAACACTCAACTAAACAACCGGGTGTTAAAATAAATGATTTTAAATTTTGGGAAAGTGACGGGGTGACTTGTAGTCACGCCGTCACTTCAGGTGAATCAGCATTTAAAATATCCAGCTATAACGGCAATGCTAGACAGAAGTCAGTAGCATACTAAATTTATTTAAATTTTAAAATATAAAAAAGACAAATTTTCAAATGTCATTTTATTTTTATCAAGCGTGTTCAATTTTTAAGGAGGTCATTGTCAATGATCCGGCCACTGCCTGGTCGTTGAAAAAACTGATTATTTCATTTTCTTCTTTCAAAGCAAGGGCATACAGCAATGGTAAAAAATGTTCGGAAGTTGGTATGGCTAAGTCAAATGCTTTGCCTTGCGATTTGAAATTGATGAGGGCTTTATGATCGTTGGTAAGTATGAATTTTTTCATTTGTTCGTTGGCTTCTAATGCCCAGTCAAAACCAAATGTCTTGTCTAATTGATCCCAGGCTACCATTCCCAGGTTGTGAACCATGTTTCCACTGCCAACAATCAAAACATCTTGATCGCGAAGCAATGCAAGTTCTTTTGCCAAATCGTAATGATATTGAGGTCCTTGAGTATAATCAAGACTCAACTGTATAACAGGAATGTCTGCATTGGGATACAAATGCTTAACTACACTCCAGCATCCATGATCCAGCCCCCATTTATCGTCTAATCCAACTTCTGTTTTTTTGATCAGCAATTTTGTAGCATTCGCTAAATCGGGACTTCCGGGTGCAGGATATTGCACATCGTACAATTCTTTAGGAAATCTTCCAAAATCGTGTATAGTCCTTGGCTTTTCCATGGCTGTTACAAAACTGCCTTTTGTTTCCCAGTGTGCAGAAACACACAAAATTGCTTTAGGTTTAGGAATGCTGTTGCCTATGTTTCTAAACCCAGTAACAAATTCATTTTCTTGGATTGCATTCATCGGACTGCCATGTCCCAGAAACAAAACAGGCATTTTATCGGTTCTTTCAAAGTGTTTTGTTATCGTGTTCAGTTCGTTCAGTTTCATGGCTGTATAGCTTAAAGGGATGATTGCTAATGATTGTAAAAATTTTCTTCTTTCCATTTATTAGGTTCATTGTCTTTCCAAAAATATTCAATGCAAAAATTTTAATAGAATTCTTCTTGTAATTTTTTCTTTTGAAGAATATCCTTGCAATGCATTGGTTTATAAAATTATGACCTTTGAAAAACTATCAAAGGTCATAAGATTTAAAATCAAAAAATACGTATTATTGCTGCTTAGAGTTTTGTATGTGAGCCATCACAGTAAGGTTGGTTTTTAGTGTGCTTACATCCGCATAAATAGGCAGTTTCTGATTTCTCAGCTGTAAAACCTATAGGCACAAATTCTGTTCCCTGATGAGAACCATCACAATAAGGTTGGTTTTTACTGTTACCACAGGCGCACCAGTGATATTCTTTTCCTGCTTCTAATTCTACTGCAAAAGGTCCTTTTTTAGCAATTGTAGGTTCCATTTTTTTCTTTTTTTTAATTTGATGAATATTTGTTTTAATTGTTAGATTCGATCAGGTATTATTTGTAAATAACTTTGTAAAATTAAGCTTGGTTTAATTTTTAATCTATTATCAACAGAACGTTATGTACGTTTTTATAGAAAACCAAACTTAGTTTATTTTTTTGTATTAGCAAGCTTAAATTATTGTTTTTTCATCAATAAATTAAGGCTGATGTTCATATCATCATAAATGGTTTTATCGCCTAAATTATCGAAGAATGAACCCGAACCATATTTCAGGTTAAATTTTGTACGGTCAATCGTAATATTGGCATAAATTCTTTGTCCATCAGGTGTATCGGTAATAACAGCTTTGATAATAACAGGCTGAGTTACTCCTTTGATTGTTATTTTGCCATTGATATAGCTTGTGCCTTTTTTAATGAGAGATGGTTTGTCTAAAACAAAGCTTGCAATTGGGAATTTATCTACGCCAAAAAAATCGTCTGATTTTAAATGGCCTTCCAGTTTAGCTTTGTAGCCTTCATCTGTTAAATCCAAATCTTTTATCGATTTCATATCAATCTGGAAACTTGCTTTGGTCATCACTTCTTTGGTGATTGTATATTCGCCATCAGATAAATTGATAGTACCTGTATGTTCACCTGTGATTTTTTTACCCACCCAAGTAATTTTTGAGTTGGTCAGATCTGCTTTGTATTTAGTCTGAGCGTTTACAAATAATGTTGTGACTAATAAAATGGCGATGGTAAATAAAGTTTTCGTTTTCATGTTTTTAAATTTTAAGGTTTGATAATTTTTAATTAAAGTAAAAGATTTAAATAATTTTAATGATGCAAAATTACACCGGATTCATTATGTGTGAAATGGATAAATAAAGGTAGCTATGGTAAAAATCACGGAAATTGAATTTGTATTTTTTTTTATTTGATCTCTTCGTGACCATTTTTATACAATGCAAAGCGTCCTTTAGAACGAGGATATACCTGACTGTGGCTTGGCCAAGGCCAACCACCAAATTCAGTTTTACGGTAATCATCTATTGCTGTTTGTATTTCATCCTGGGTATTCATTACAAATGGACCGTATTGAATAACAGGCTCTAATATTGGCTTCCCTTGTAATAGTATTAAATGGCTGTCCGAATTTCCATTTGTTATGCTTACTGTTACGTTTGACTTTAGTTCAATGGCTTGGTAAGTAGTAATTTCAAGCCCATTAATAACAATGGAAGAACCTTCGTAGAAGTAAAGCATACGGTTAACTTCTTCACTGGCCAATGGTATATCCCATTTGCTTTCTTTATCCATTTGAATATTCCATACTGCAACTTCGTTATTAGGATCGGCTGCCCATGAATCCGGTGCTGGTTTCAACGCATTAATATTTTCAATATTTCCTGCAATTACTTTAATCGACAGTCTTTTTCCATTTTCATCTATTGTTAGATACATGGGGATATCTTCTGACCATAACATTTTAAAATGGGGTTCAGCCATTTTTTTTGCTTTTGGCAAATTGATCCAGATCTGAAACAATTCTGCAGGATTTTCTCCTTCACTGTTCAAAAGGGGAAACATTTCTGAGTGTTGTAAACCAGCGCCAGCAGTCATCCATTGGACATCACCTTCTCCATACCTGCCAGACTGTCCGTGTGAATCGGAGTGATCCACATATCCTTTGAGAACAACTGTTATAGTCTCAAAACCTCTATGAGGATGCACTGGGAATCCCGGTACAGTATCGCCGTGATACATCCGCCATCCATCTTTAAGGATGAAATCGTTACCGATCGTTCGTCCATGAAGGGAAGCTGCAGGACCCATTTTTTCATTTCCTGGAGGGTAATTATCAAGATGATAGGCGAAAAAAAGGAAAGGATTTTTAACCGGCCACATAAAATCAAGTGCATTTATACTGATAATCGCATTGTTTTCCATTATGATTGTTTTTATAGATTCATTGGTACTTCCATTAACAATATTTTGGCATCTTTTGTTGCTTTAATATTAACTTCCTCACATTCCCAGATGCCAAAACCATCTCTTTTGTCAAGAATCTGGTCTTCAACTTCTATTTGACCTTCCAATAAAAAGATGTATAATCCATTTCCAGCTTTCTTAAAGTGGTAGGTTTCGGAATAGCCTGTTTTAAAATTCGCGATGTGAAACCAAGCATCCTGATAAATCCAGACTCCCTGTTCAGCTGCATAGGGAGATAAAATCTGGCAGTAAGAATTTTCTTTAACAAGGTTTTTAATAGATAGTTGATCGTATCTTGGTTTTACATTTTTTTTGGCAGTAATCACCCATATTTGTAGAAACAGAACCTCTTTTGAAGCGCTTTTATTGAACTCACTGTGAAATACACCGGTTCCTGCACTCATTACCTGGACATCACCTTCTCTGATAACAGTGATATTTCCCATATTATCCTTGTGTTCAAGATCTCCTTCCAAAGGAATGGAAATGATTTCCATATTATCGTGAGGATGCATTCCAAAACCTTCGCCACCGGCTACTTTGTCGTCGTTCAATACCCGTAATGCTCCAAAATGCATACGATCGGCGTTGTAATAGTTTGCAAAACTAAAGGTATGTCTGCTGTGTAGCCATCCGTGATTTGCATCACCGCGGGTTTCTGCTTTGTGTAATATTGTTTTGGCCATTATATTTTGTCTTTAATTGTTTATTGATGCTTGATTTTTTGATGCTGCAAAATTAGCATAGTTAAACAGTTCTGTAAATGTAGAAATTACGGAATGAATAGTATAATTAAAGGTAAATTTTCCTTGATATCATCATGCTAGCTTAATTCGGATAAAGCTGGCTCAGGCTTGTGAATGGAAAAATTGTTAAATATAGACAGTGCAGCTGTTTTGCTGAATAAAAATATCAGGGAAAAATTAAGCTGATTATGAAGCGGTTTACTTAATAATACTCTTCTTGAAATCTTGAAGTGATTGACCTGATTGGATTTTGAAAAATTTACTAAAATGAGAAGGGTCTTCAAAACCCAAATCATATCCGATTTCTTTGCTGCTTTTTTCGGTGAAAACGACCATCCTTTTAGCTTCAATAATCAATCGGTTTTGTATAAAATCTTTGGCTGACAGCTGTATGGCTGATTTGATAACTTCATTCAGGTAATTGGGAGTTACATTTAAAGCATCGGCATAATCCTGAACCTGATGCCATTTGCTAAAATGCTTTTCAACGATCGATTTAAAATTCCTGACAAGGGTTTTGCCGACTTCAACAGATTGTGTATTTGTATCTATTGATAAAGAGCAATGTCCGTTGCACTCGATGAGGAATAATTTTAAATAAGCCCCAATAATATCTAAAAACAAATCGTTTTTTGAATGAAATGCAGCTATCATCTGATCTGCAAATATTTTAAGCTTCAATATCATATTATCGCTAAGGGAAAGAGCATCTGATTCTCCGTTCTTTTGAAATAGTTTAAGGTTTGCAATAAAATCTGATTGTATGCTGTTTTTTTCAAGAAATTCAGGAGTGAAAAGCAAAACATAACCTGTAGGTTTAGGATCGGTAATAATTTGGTGAACCTGCTCTGGACTGACAAAAAATATATGTTGAGGAAGAATAGGATATTCTTTGAAATCAACAATATGCTTGCCCCTTGCAGTTACTGACCATATTACGGTATAATAATTATGCCGGTGAGGTTTGTCAGCAATTCCACCTAACAATTCGTCTATTTCCTCTATGGTTTTGATGACAAAAGGCATAGGAATGTCGTTGTACATTAATTCATGCTTGTCAATCTTGTTGGGGTCAGACATACGTATTGTTTTTAAAAGAAAAAAATGATTGTTTAATGTACTGAAATTGATGCTTATATCTATTATTTTGGTTTGAAATTTGGCAGTTTATGTTGCTCTAAAATAGATTTTCTAACTTTAGAGATACATTCACTGCTACAAAAATAATTAAAATTCAGCTAGTTTCAACTTAATTTTTCATACATATAATATTAATCCTATATTTTATATCATCATTCAATAAATTAAACAAAAATATAGCTTTCTGTGTTTTATAAAATTGAAACTATTGTAATATATTGTTTTAAATTTGCAAAATTTAAAACAGTTTTGAAATATTTTTATAATTCAATTTAATATATGAAGCTAACTACCAAATGGATACCTTTATTTTCCAGTAATTTTCTGGGTGTTTTCAATAATAATTTTTTCAAGACTTTAATCTGTCTGTTGGCCATTCATTGGGTGGCAAAAGGGAACGAGTCGCTGATTGTTTCGCTGGCCTCGGGTTTATATGTCTTGTCTTATATTTTCTTTTCTCCGCTGGCGGGAAGGTTGTCGAAGACCATGTACAAGAAAAAAATTATGATAATCGCAAGGTTTGTTGAACTTTTCTTAATTTTAATTGGAAGTCTTGGGTTTTATATTGAAAGTGTATATATGGTGATGGCTTGCATTTTTCTGTTGGGATTGGTCAGCACACTTTTTTCGCCTTCCAAATATGGTTTAATTCGTGATATTGGTGGTAACGAAGGTATTTCATTCGGCACTGGTACCCTGGAGATGTTTACCTTTTTTGGTGCTTTATTGGGTCCATTGTTGGCAACCATCGTTTCTGACCATTATAATTTTTATGTAATGTCTGCGCTATTTTTATTGATATCCTTAAGCAGCTTGTTCTCAATCTGGCGATTAAAAGTTCATGAAAGCGAGCCTGTTAAAAAATCGGAAGAGCCAATTATTCCTTTTGTTTTCGAATACAAGGCATTTAAATTTGCTTCAACTATCAAAGGATTGAATCTTATCATACTGGGTTTGTCTTCTTTCTGGATGGTAGGAAGTTTTCTTCAGATGAACTTACTGGTACATTGTCCCAAAACCCTTGGAATGACCAATACGCAAACCGGTTATGTGCTTACTGTTTCTGCCATGGGGATTGGATTGGGTAGCTTTTTGGCAGGTTTGATTTCGAAAGGAAAAGTAGAACTTGGGTTAACACCAATTGGTGGTTTTGGAATGAGTATCACGCTTTTAATATTATTTTTCCTCCAGCCAACGGGCATTTTGTTTGGGTTTTTAATATTTCTTACTGCCATGTTCTGCGGTATTTACATGGTTCCTTTGAGTGCTTCGGTCCAGAATAGTGTAGAGGGTCGCAAGCAAGGCGATATGATTGCCTATTCTAACTTTATGATATTTTTGTTGATTTTTATTTCCGCAGCATTTTTTGCATTGATTACCAAACATTTTGGCACCAATGCCATCTTTATTTTTCTGGTTATTCTTATCATGACAATGAGCATTTTAATGATAAAATATGTACCGAATATGTTCAGTCGATTCAAAAATTTACTGAAGATATCAAAATATTAAATTGACTTACAATTAAACCCTGTCAAGTTTACAAAATCTTTCAGGGTTAAAACAAAAAACCTGTCTATGAAATTCTTGGTCGCCATTTATCGTTTTTTTCTCTCACTGCGCTACAAGGTAGAGTTGAAAGGAATAGAAGTTCTTCAAAACAAGCAATCCAAGCTTATTCTTCCCAACCATCAGGCTTTGGTGGATCCCCAGATTTTGTTCACCCATATTCTCAAATATACCAGGGTCGTTCCTGTAGCTTCTGAAATATATGCCAGCAAACCTGTTTTAAAACAACTTTTCAATATGGCAGGAACTGTGATAGTGAGCGATATTACTTCAGGAAACAGGGATGAGCACGCCTTGAAAAATATTTACAGTAATGTGGTGAATGCTCTCGAAAACGGGAAAAGTGTCTTGCTCTATCCTTCAGGTCAGATTGCAGGTCAGGGATACGAAAAGATTTTCAACAAACAGAGCGCCTGGGCAATTGTGGATAATATCCCTGAAAATACCCAGGTAATTGGTGTCCGCATACACGGATTGTGGGGTAGTATGTGGTCAAGAGCATGGATTGGTAAGTCTCCCGATTTTATTAAAACATTTTTGAAAGCTGTCTTTTATGTGATGGCTAATCTGATTTTCTTTTTACCCCGTAGAAAAGTGACGGTAGAATTTGAAGATATCACCCTTGAAGCTATTAAAAAAGCGAAAGAGAACCGACTGGCATTCAATGTTTTTTTGGAAAGCTTTTACAATATAAAAGGAGAAGAAAAATTGCTTTTTTTAAAACATTATTTTTATGCACCTACACTACAACGCGATTTACCTGAAAGAATCGAAGGCTCAGTGGCAGATATGAAAAGAAACACTGTCGTCTATTCGGCCGATATTCCAGATGAGGTCTTTCAACAAGTAGTTGGGGTTTTACATCAAACATGCAATATTGCCCGTAACGACATCAATATGCATTCAAATCTCAGCCTGGATTTAAACCTGGATTCATTGCTGTTGGTTACTGTAATCGGAACGGTAGAAACCACATTCAATGTTGTTTCTCAGATAGAAATTGAATATGTTACAACAGTTGAAGACCTTTGTCGCATAGCCATGGGGCAGGAGGTGAGTGAGGAAATATTAAAACCAAGTCTCTTGCACCATCGGCTAGCACCTTTGCAGACAATAGCTGTTGATAAATCTAAAAATATACTGCAGGCTTTTCTAAATGTATTCAATACTAATCCAAAGGAAGTTTTTGCCTATGATAAAATCATTGGCACTTCAACACGCAAGGATTTTTTGTTGAAAGCTTTTGTGGTTTCTAAAATTATCCGCAAAGAAGTGGAAGGTAAATATGTTGGCATTATGTTACCGGCACTACAGTCCACCACCTTATTGGTGATAGCCAGCTATTTAGCCGGAAAGATTCCAGTGATGCTCAACTGGACAGGCGGTAAAAAAGTAATGGATCATTGTGTAGAGAAGGTGGATGTAAAAGTGATATTGACCGCAAAATCCTTTCACGATAAAGTTCAGGACCTGCTATCGGACAGTGTAAAACAGAAATGTATCTTCTTTGAACAGAAAGTAAAGGAAGCAAGCGTAGTGACCAAACTTTCCGGATTGTTGAACTTTTATATTCAGCTGACGCCTAAGATACAATCTGATGATGTGGCTGTAATTCTTTTTACATCGGGGAGCGAATCCCTGCCCAAGGCAGTTCCGTTGACCCATCGGAATATTGTTAGCAATCTCTGGGGTGTATTCGAGATTGTTTCCATCAACAATGAGAATATATTGCTTTCGTTTCTGCCTCCCTTCCATAGTTTTGGATTTACTGTGTTGACCATACTTCCTTTGGTATCAGGACTAAAGGTTGCTTATACCCCCGATCCGACCGATAGCCGGGAAGTATTGAAGATACTTAAACATACGGCTGCCAATACTCTTTTGGCTACACCGACTTTTTTGAAGATGCTGCTTGCGGTTTCCATTCAAGATGACTTAAAGAATGTAATATTAGCCATCACTGGTGCCGAAAGTTTGCATGCAAGCATTATTAAATCCTTTTATGAAAAAGCATCCAAAGATGCAAAATTATTGGAAGGTTATGGTATTACCGAGTGTTCACCAGTGCTGACTATCAATCCACTGGATGCACAAAAGGAAAAGAGTGTAGGCATGTTTATTAAAGGCCTTGATTTTCTGATAGTTGATTACAATAATTACAAACCCTTACCTCAGGGTGAAGAAGGCATGATTATGGTGAAGGGCGAAAGTATTTTTAAAGGATATGCCGATGCAAACCTGGCTTCTCCTTTTGTTGAAGTCAATGGAGCAAACTATTATAAAACCGGTGATCTGGGACGTATGGATGCAGATGGTTTTTTGTACATCACTGGCAGACTTAAACGATTTATTAAAATTGCCGGTGAAATGATCAGTCTGCCCGCTATTGAAGGCGTTCTCCTAAAAAAATACGGAAACGATGAAGAGGTGATGATTGCCGTGGAAGGCAACGATACTATAGAACCTCCCCAGATTGTACTTTTTGCAAGAACAACTATCGATATTTTGGAAGCCAATGCTTACCTTAAGGAAAATGGATTTCCTAACCTGGTAAAGCTGAACAGACTCATTGAAGTAGTAGAAATTCCATTATTGGGAACTGGCAAGACAGATTATAAAGTATTGAAGCAACTTATTGTTTAGTGTATAAGTTGACAAGTCTTGCAAACACCGATTAACAAAAAGAGCATATGACATTGGATCATCTGCTCTTTTTAAATGGTGTTATCGATAACAAAGCTCAATAACTCTATCAAATTTGTTAATATTCATACAATTGATTGAAAGTATGAATATTGTTAATTGATTTAAATAATACTGGCATAGGATTTCATAAACTGAACTCTTTCCAGTACTGCCGGGTTTTTAATATTGATTTGTGATAATTTACCACGAAATTCATCGATGGTTTTAAAGTTGTGTGCATCCATCCATAGATCTAATCCATCAACTATATTTTTAATCTCATCAATTCCTTTTTCATACAATACCGAAGCCAGTTGAACGGCATTAGAGCCAGCAAGCAGTAATTTTACAACTGTTTCGTAATTGTGAACACCTGTAGAAGCAGCCAGGTCGCAACCTACACGGCCCGATAGTAAAGCTGTCCATCTGAGAGAGCGCAGGTAATCATCTTCTGAGCTATAAATTTTACCCGAAGAAATTTCAATATCGTCAATATTAATATCAGGATTGTAAGGTTTGTTAAATAAAACCAAACCTGCTATGCCCGAATTGGATAGGGCTGTAAAGGTGTTCATCAGACTTGAAGAATAATAGCTTAATTTCAAAGAGACCGGAATATTCACGAATCTTTTAACATCGGCTATTATTTTACGGTACATTTCGTCATAAATGGCAGCTGTTTTGTTCACATCCGAAGGGAGAATATAAATGTTCAGCTCCAGTGCATCTGCTCCTGCTTCTTGAATTCGTTTGGCAAAAAAGCTCCAATCATAAGCTGATACACAGTTAATGCTTGCAATAATTGGGATTTTCACGGAACTTTTTAGCAATTTAATAAAATCGAGGTATTCTTTTAAGGTATGTTCTTTGGCAAAATTAGTCATGTATTCCATGGCTTCAATGTAATCATAACTTCTGTTCTCCAAAATATCGTGCAGGCCTTTTTTCATTGCACTTAACGAATTGTTGCTGCTGTCAATATATTTGTCAGCTTCAAAAACGATTTGTTCTTCAAAAATAGATTTCAATACCACTGCACCAACATTGGCAGCTTCCATTTTCTGAATATTTTCTAAAGAATTTGTAAGTCCAGAACTACTTGCAATAATTGGATTTCGCAATGCTAATCCTAAATACCTAGTGCTTAAATTTGCCATAATGCTTTATTTTATAATGATTTGTATAAATATTTGTCAAATAAGTTTAGTGAGTAAAATTAACATTATAATTTATACTGTCAAAATAAATTTAAATCTTTTTGAATTATTATTTACAACTTCAAAAAGATGATATTTATCATCATTTATATGACAAATAATACAAATACTGTGTATTAATTTAGTATTTTACTATGATTGTTTATAGAATATTTTTCTTAATATTGCAGAATTATTTATTCATTATAACAATATAGTATGAATAGTGAAAGTTTAATTCTATTTTTTATCGTAGCGGTAGTACTGGTTGGAGGCGCCTTGATTTTTTCAGGTTTTGTGTCACCCCGTTCGTTTAATCCGCAAAAATCAGAGCCTTACGAATGCGGCATTCCCACTCAGGGGAAAACCTGGTTACAGTTCAATGTTGGCTATTATCTGTTTGCCATTTTATTTTTGGTGTTTGACGTAGAAACAGTATTCTTGTTTCCATGGGCAGTAATTATGAAAACAGTTGGTTTAGCTGCATTTATCGAAATTCTTATTTTCTTTTTAATTCTTGGCCTGGGATTATTGTACGCCTGGAAAAAACATGCTTTGATATGGGAATAAAGTCAATGAAATATGAAGATTTCAACGATAACGAAACGTTGGAACTTTTCAAACAGACAGGTGGAAATATATTTTTTACAACTGTTGATGCAATCGTAAACTGGGGTCGTTCAAATTCAGTATGGCCATTAACTTTTGCAACTGCATGTTGTGGTATCGAAATGATGGCAGCAGGTGCCAGTCGTCACGATTTTGCCCGTTTTGGAATTGAAGTATACAGAGCCAGCCCTCGTCAGGCTGATGTTATTGTTGTAGCCGGAACCATTGTGAATAAGATGGCTCCTGTACTCAAACGATTGTATGACCAAATGTCGGAACCAAAGTATGTAATTGCGATGGGTGCCTGTGCAATTTCTGGTGGTCCTTTTTACTATAATTCTTATCATGTAATAAAGGGTGTTGAAAATGTAATTCCTGTGGATGTTTACATTCCAGGATGTCCTCCACGTCCCGAAGCATTGTTGTATGGAGTGATGCAATTGCAACGCAAAATCCAGACAGAAACAATGAGAAATCCCCGTAAACAACCCGATACTTTTGCAACTGCAGAAGAGAAAATATAGTTTTCAATTCTTTAATAAAAAAATTAAATGAATAACGAACAATTAATAGAAAAATTACGCTCACTCGATTCTACAATAAATATAAGCGAAGGACCTCAATATTTAACCTTAGATGTAGATGCTGCGAATTTATCAAAAACGGCATTCATGCTTAAAACCCATTCAGATTTATCATTTGATTATCTTTTCTGTTTGACTGGAAACGATTTGCCGGATGCTTATTCGGTAGTTTATCATTTAGAATCTACAAAGCATGGCCATGTGATTGTCTTAAAAGTAAAAGCAGCCAGCAGAGAGCATCCTGTATTGGATACAGTTAGCAATATATGGATTACTGCCAATTTTCACGAACGTGAAGTATATGACTTAATTGGCATTGATTTTACGAATCATCCTGATATGAGAAGAATATTCTTAGATGAAGAAGATTGGGTGGGACATCCTTTGCGCAAAGATTATACCGATAATAACATAGTTTCAAGGTAAATAATATGGAAGATCTTATTTTAGATAATAATACTATTCAGGAAGAAGAATATATTATAAATATGGGGCCCCAGCACCCATCCACTCATGGAGTATTGCGTTTCAAGGTTTCACTCCAGGGCGAAACTGTTTTAAACGTTCAGCCACATTGTGGTTATATCCACCGTGGTATTGAAAAAATGTGTGAAAAGCTCACTTATCAGCAAATCATTCATTTAACGGATCGTATGGATTATTTATCCGCTCACATCAACAATGAAGCTGTTTGTTTATTGGTAGAGAATGCTTTACAGATTGAAGTCCCTGAAAGGGTTCAATACATTAGGACTATATTAAGTGAATTGACCCGCCTGGCATCTCATCAACTTTGGTGGTGTGCTTTCGGTATGGATTTAGGTGCATTGACCACCTATTTTTATGGATTGCGCGATAGGGAACCTATTTTGGATATTTTTGAAGAAACTACCGGTGCCCGATTATTGCAAAGCTATAATACACCAGGTGGATTAATGAACGACATTCATCCCAACTTCATCAAAAGAGTAAAAGACTACATCGTTTATTTCAGAAAAAGATTACCTGAATACGATGAATTGTTAACTGGAAATGTAATTTTACAGGAAAGAACCAACGATATTGGACTCTTAACGCTTGAAGAAGCCATCGCTTATGGCGTTACCGGACCTTCAGGCAGAGCTTCAGGTTTTGCCTGTGATGTAAGAAAACATCATCCATACAGTGCTTACGGTAAAGTTGATTTTAAAGAAATTTTATATACCAAAGGCGATACTTTCCACAGATATAAAGCGAGAGTGGAAGAAATGTGGGAATCATTAAAGATTATTGAACAATTGATCGATAACATTCCTGAAGGTGATTTTACTGTTAAAATGAAACCCATCATCAGATTGCCCGAAGGCGAATATTACCAGCGTGTAGAAGCTGCAAGAGGTGAATTTGGAGTATATATATTAAGTATGGGTGATAAATATCCTTACCGTGCTAAATTCCGTTCACCTAATTTTAGTAATCTATCAGCCATCAATAAAATGGCAGCAGGACATAAAATAGCCGATTTAGTCGCCATTAGCGGATCGCTGGATTTAGTGATTCCTGATATTGACAGATAGTCTATCAACTTTTAATTGTATCATTAACAAAAAAAGAGAAAATGAAATTTAATATTTACGATTTCACTTCGTTTAACCAATGGATAGATAAATTATTATATGATAATTTGCCTGCATTTTGGGCAATGATTATTGAAATGACCCTGATAGGGGTTGCTTTTCTGTTGTTTTATGCGTTGGTAGGATTATTTTTAGTGTATGCTGAAAGGAAAGTCTGTGCGTTTATTCAAAACAGGGTAGGACCTAATAGGGTAGGACCTTATGGCATCTTTCAAACATTTGCAGATTTTATCAAACTGCTGATGAAAGAATTGATACCCATCAACAAAGCAGATAAATTTTTATTCAACCTGGCTCCATTTATAGTAATTATTGCTTCATTTATGGCCATAGCTGCTATTCCATTCGGAAAAGGCTTGCACGCCATCGATTTCAATATAGGTGTTTTCTATGTGATGGCAGTATCTTCATTAGGTGTTATCGGTGTATTGTTGGCCGGTTGGTCAAGTAATAACAAATACTCCCTCATCGGAGCCATGAGAAGTGGTGCACAGATTGTCAGCTATGAGCTTTCGGTAGGTTTATCGATGGTTACCATGGTGATACTTGCAGGAAGTATGCAACTTTCTACTATCGTTGAAGCACAACGAAACGGTTGGTTTATATTTGCCGGACACTTACCTGCTTTTATTGCTTTCCTTATCTTTATCATTGCCAGTACAGCCGAAACCAATAGAGGTCCTTTTGACCTTGCTGAAGCTGAATCGGAATTAACAGCCGGTTATCATACTGAATATTCGGGTATTAAATTTGCTTTCTTTTTCTTGGCTGAATACATGAATATGTTTATTGTTGCTTCTATTGCTGCTACTATTTTTTGGGGTGGCTGGATGCCTTTTCATATTGGTGGTCTTGTAAAATTTAATGCAATCATGGATTATATTCCACCTTTCTTCTGGTATATGGGAAAAACGATGGTTGTCATCTTTATCATGATGTGGTTCAAATGGACTTTCCCTCGTTTAAGAATCGATCAGCTGTTAAAACTGGAATGGAAATATTTATTACCCATTAACTTGTTCAATATTATCCTCATGGCACTTGTGGTGTTGATGGGTTGGCATTTCTAAAAATATAAAAATTAATAGCGGTTAGAGAATATGAATGCTATCATAGACTATTTTAAAGAATTATTCGGAGGTATTAAAACCCTGCTTACAGGCATGAAGGTTACGGGTTATTACTTTGTACACCCCAAAGAAATAATCACTCAGCAATACCCCGAAAACAGAAAGACTTTAATGATGTTCGACAGATTTAAAGGCGAGGTTACTATGCCCCACGACGAAAATAATCAACACAAATGTACGGCCTGTAGTATTTGCGAAATTAATTGCCCTAACGGAAGTATTGAAGTAATCAGCAAACAGGTTGAAAAGGCTGATGGCAAAACAAAAAAAGAACTGGATACATACATCTACAGATTATCGATGTGTACGTTTTGTGGTCTTTGTATTAAAGTTTGCCCTCAGGATGCAATTATTTTCTCACAGGGATTTGAACATGCAGTGTTTAATAAAGAAAAATTAATTAAGACACTCAATCATCCAGGTTCTTCATTGAAAGAAAAAATTAAAGAATAAATCATTTCATTCATTTTATCAGAAAAAGATTTTATTATGTCAGGAAATCAAATTATGTTTATCGTTTTCTCAGCTATGATTGTGATATTCTCAATATTAACAGTTACCAGCCGTAGAATTTTGAGAGCTGCTGTATTTTTACTTATTGTACTTATTTCTACTTCTGCCCTCTATTTCATGCTGAATTTTCAATTTCTTGCAGCTGTTCAGTTGACACTTTATGCGGGTGGGATTGTAGTGCTGATCATTTTTTCGGTTTTACTTACAAGTCATATCGACCAAAAATTTGAATCTCCTGCATTACTAAAAAGAGTTTTTGGTGCCATTTCAGCAATTTTAGGTGCAATTCTGGTTATCACAACTTTATTAGGTCATAACTTTCTACCAGGGACAGAAGCCCCTAAAGAAGTAAATATGAATCTTATCGGTAACAGTTTAATAAGTTGGGGCGAACAAGGATATGCATTACCTTTTGAGTTAATCAGTATTTTATTACTTGCTGCTATGATTGCTGCTATTGTAGTTGCTAAAAAAATTAAAACAAAATAAAGATGAATACAGGAATACCAATAGAATATTTTTTAATAACAGCCAGCTTGATGTTTTTTGCAGGTGTTTATGGGTTTTTTACCCGTAATAACTTGATCACCATGCTGATGTCTGTTGAATTAATGTTAAATGCTGTAAATATTAATTTTGTGGTTTTTAACCGATATTTATTCCCAGGACAATTGGAAGGGCATTTTTTCACACTTTTTGTAATTGCAGTTGCTGCTGCAGAAGCTGCTGTTGCCATTGCATTGATTATTAATATTTACAGAAACTTCCAGTCAATTGACGTGGAAAAGACTGACGAAATGAAGTACTAAAAATAAATTATACTTAAATTATATGACAAATTTTAGTTATACAGTATTAATCCCGTTAATTCCACTCTTTGTTTTTCTTTTTGTTGGCTTATTAGGCCACAAAATGAAACCTATTGTATCTGGATTAATTGGAACCTGCGGTTTATTAGTTGCCGCTGTTTTATCTTATATTACTGCATATCAGTATTTTTTCAATTCGGTAAAAGTTGATGGTGCTTTCCAGAAAATTTTAGCTTTCAATACCGTTTGGTTGAAATTTACTGATAAGCTACATGTTGATTTAGGCGTTTTGATTGATCCTATTTCTGTAATGATGTTGATAGTAGTTACCACGGTTTCGTTGATGGTACATATCTATAGTTTGGGATACATGAAAGGCGAAAAAGGCTTTGCCCGTTTTTATGCATTTCTTTCCTTATTTAGTTTTTCAATGCTAGGTCTGGTATTGGCAACCAATATTTTCCAGATGTATATTTTTTGGGAACTGGTGGGTGTGTCTTCTTTCTTGCTGATTGGTTATTATTATGAAAAACCATCAGCCGTTTCAGCTTCCAAAAAAGCATTTATTGTAACCCGTTTTGCTGATTTGGGTTTTTTAATCGGAATCTTGATTTTATCTTTCAATACAGAAACATTTGACTTTATTTCATTGACCAATATGCACGGTGCAGCAATAGTATCTGGTGCAGCTGCTTCCTTTATGGGATTATCGGTAATGACCTGGTCGTTGATATTTGTATTCATGGGTGGTGCCGGGAAATCCGCTATGTTCCCATTACACATCTGGTTACCGGATGCCATGGAAGGCCCAACACCTGTTTCTGCATTAATTCATGCTGCAACCATGGTTGTTGCTGGTGTGTATTTAGTAGCAAGACTTTTTCCTGTTTATGCGATGTCAGCTCCTGACGGACTTTTGGTTGTGGCTTATATTGGCTCATTTTCATCTCTTTTTGCTGCCGTGATTGCTTGCACACAATACGATATTAAAAGGGTATTGGCATTTTCTACCATGTCTCAGATAGGCTATATGATGGTTGGTTTAGGAGTTTCAAGATATGGTGGAGAAGAAGGCTTAGGATTTATGGCTTCTATGTTTCATTTATTCACACATGCGATGTTTAAAGCATTGTTATTCCTTGGTGCCGGAGCTATTATTCATTCAGTACATACCAATTCGATGAAGGAAATGGGTGGTTTGAGAAAATATTTGCCGATTACTCATATTACTTTTTTGATAGCCTGTTTAACGATAGCTGGTGTTCCATTCCTCTCCGCATTTTTCAGTAAAGACGAAATTTTAACAGCAGCTTATCATCACAATATGC
>CAZCBG010000030.1:0-33613 GCA_964496885.1 uncultured Bacteroides sp.
TATCCTTATCAACCCAAACTAAGACATTGGTAAAAATACTATTTATCCAAATACTGGCAGTGTCATGGGCAATACAGTTCTTTTGATCAATAACTGTTACAGCATAGAAACCAGGGCATAAACCACTGATGGTAGCTGTTGTTTGAGGAATATTCCATGCATAGGTATAAGGTGGATTACTGCCTGAAGCATTTGCATTAATACTCCCTATACAAATGTTAGTGCATGGTACATGTGTTACCAATGGATTCAGAATGAGAGTAGTGGGGTTAGTTAAAGTAATGTTTGCAAAAGATTTACAATGCAGAGAATCTGTAATCATCACAGAATAAGTACCTGCACAGAGCATAAAAATACTATCATTTGTAGAAGTTGTATTCCATAAAAAGGAATAAGGTGGAGTACCTCCTGAAGGAATTACAAAAGCCATCCCATTGCAGGAATCATGACAACTTGGATTATGAGCAACTGAAGGATTTGAAATGAAAGAAGAGCTGACATGCACGCTATCAATGCCTTCGCACCATTGATTTTTAATTTTCACCCAAAAAGTTGAATTTGAAGTTATATGAACGATTGCAAAATTATTGTTTAAATTTGTATTTAATGTATCAGTAAAATTACTATTCGAAGACCATATATATTGAATCTGACTTTCTAATGAATGTGCAGTTAACTTTGCAGAATCGGAGCAAATTAAAGTGTCATTTCCGGCATCCACAAGCATTTTGTTTACTATAACTAATTGGGTAATGGTATCTGTGCAAATTCCGTTTGATACCAATAAATGGTAAGTTGTATTAACAGGAGGGCTGGCATAAGGATTGGAGATACTCGCATCACTAAGATAATTACTTGGTGTCCAGTTATAAGTATACGATGGATTTCCGTTAGGAGGAATCCCTATCTGATTATTATATCCAAAACAAATATGAACACTTGGGATAGAATAAGAAGTGTCGTCAAGTACAACGATTTGTCTAATTATGGTATCTGCTAAATTACATCCATTCAGCAGGACAGCAATCAATCTTACATAATAGATGCCGCTGTTTGAATAGATATGACTTGGATTTGCCAGCGTACTTTGTGGTGATCCGTCTCCGAAATTCCAGCTATAAGTGCTTCCGATACTTGTATTTTGAAAATGAATAGTATCTGGAGCGCAGCCAATAGGAGGGTCAATGAAATCGGCCAACGCAAAATCATTATGGATACTGAACTTGAAAACAGCATTGTTGCAATTAAAAGATTTGTTGGAATCAGACCAAACATTTGCAGGAAAAGTAGGAAAAGAACTGTATCCTCCACAACTTGCACAAACAGATTGATATACATTTCCTTTTTTGTCGAAACGACTGGTGCCACCATCCACATGATCGCGACCGCTATAGAAATTGCCTGATGAATACAATTCGCCAAAATAAGTAGCATAATCCAAACTAAATGCATTATCTGACATTACCATGATATAAAAATCCTGTCCATCAGTAATAGTTTGATAGGCATTGGATGTAATTGCCATATTCACTGTCCCAAAAACACTTCCCCATGTATAAGGGGCATTTCCTCCCCAATACCGGCCCCAACCCGATAAATAAACTCTGTTGCAGATATCTACCGAAAAAGCTGTTAAAGATATATTTGGTTTTCCATCGCCAGTTCCAAAAACTGTTGACCAAACCAGAGAATTTAGATTTTGAGGAAATTTAGCAATAAATTGCCCACTGTTAGGTACATTGTAAGGAGCATTGTAAATTAAAACATTGCTATCAGCTTTGGTTTGTCCGGTAATGTATACTTTATCGTCTTTGCCACATCTTACAAAATAACCCTGATCATATTTGTTACTGCCATAATAAGTTGAAGCAACCAATGTAGTGCCATTCTGTGAAATATGAGATAAAAAAGCATCGGTACTTCCTCCCTGATACATAGTTTTATATGCACCTGCCGTTGTTGGGAAATTATTGGAACTGGTTCCACCTGTAACATAAACATCATATTCACTGTCGTTATCAATTGAATAAATTGCATCATTCTCACTTCCACCTAAATATGTACTCCAAATCAAATTAGATAAATTGTAATCTAATTTAAAAACAACACCTTCCTGTTTACCATGATTGGTAGATTGAAAACCATTGGCAGTGCCTGGAAAATCTGTAGAAAATGTACAGGTGCCCACATAAACATTGCTCAAATTATCTGTAATAATTTCACCCCTTGCTCCATCACCATAATTAAAATACAATGAGTCATTTCCGAACATTAGGCTGTTGTCATAATATTGGAGGTAATTTAATCCATCATTACCTGTTCCACCTACAAAAGTGGAGGCTAATAATTGCGTACCGTCAGGACTTAATTTGGAAACATAGATATCAACTCCTAAAGGATATGTTATAACAGCATCGTAAGTAATTGCTTGTCCTCCATTAAACGTTGTATCATAGGCATTGGGTGTTACAGGAAAGTTTGGAGAGCCCGTTGTCCCATAAATTAATAATTGGTTGGATGTGTTTACTATCAGACTTTGAGGCATTTCTCCATTGCTTCCTCCAAGATAAGTTGCGAAAAGGCGATTTACACCTAAAGAATCGTATTTAATAATTCCTATATCCCAATTACCTCCACCATTTTGTTGATAGGCACCCATACTCACAGGATAGCCGATACCATTTACAATTCCACCGGAATAAACGTTCCCCAAAAGATCGTAGGTTGCAGTAAAGCCCCAGTTGTCTGCTGTTGATCCTGTATAGGTTGAAAATATTAAGGAAGGGTCAATGATTAAAGTCTGGGTTTTATCGTAATCACCCAAAGCAAAACTCAACACATTCTTTTTTAATACATAATTGCAGTTTACCTCTTTTTCTTTGCCATTGATCACCTGATAGCAATAAGGGCGAAGTTCAACGATTTGATTTACTGAAGTTTCAATCAATAAATGTCCTTTGCTGAGCTTAACGTTGTCGACATATTTATAGTTCAGTTGAATGTTTTCAGGTTTGGCGTTTGGCTTGATTATAAAATCATATTTTAAAAAGTTTTGATGGCTGTATAGTTTAAAATCAATGTTTTCGTATAAGTTTTTGTATTCTACTATACTGTATTTTTTTGCATTACTTGCCCATTTTTTTGCATCATTGCCGATAAAATAATTACAATAATCATAGGTCTTCTCATAAGCAAGAATTTCAGCATCCCTGCAATTCAAAAATTCAACCTGATAAGAATGATAATGAATGGTATTATTGAGTTGATGTTTTTTGTTTTCATATCCGTTGTGTGCATGAGAATGCCTTATATCTGCAGTTTTTACAAGATTAAAAGTTAAGCATTTTTTTTCGAGAAAAAGCATCCCACTTTCAACATCTGCACCAAAAAGAGCTTTTGAATCCCATTGGTTCTTATTCTCAATAAATTTAAGGTTGTGCGGCTGTAAGCTGTCTCTTACAGCAAAATTTGCTTGATGGCAAGTAATTGTAAATAAAAAAACAATAAATAATATTCTTTTCACCTTAAGATTTTATTAAGCTAGTTAAATAAAATAGCAGGTATAAAATTACATATTTTTCTATATAAATATACATTATAGCCAAAAAAATAGCAATATTCATTTTTTTGAAATTGTTTGCGAAACTCAAAAAAATAGAAAATTATATTTGATTTTTTTATTTGAGTTGTAAAGTATTGATTGATAAGTATTTTCTCTTTATTGAATTATAAATGTTTTCCAAATCTGGATACTATTTTTAGCTTTTATTTACTTGTTTGAATACACAAATCTCAATTTTGTCATGCTGAAAAGGGGATTAAACACTTAGGTTTATAGAAAATTTTAAACTTTGGTTCAGCCGTCTATGAAAAAACTAATAATTATAAATTTTGCGATATTTGTATTTCAAATAATCTTCCTCTTGAAATTTTATAAAATCGGTTTTCTAAATAATCAATTAATAACCAGTATGTCTGATAAATGCAATTAATTAAATTGCTTTTTATGGAGTATACCCTGAATCGATAAATGCTTTTTCAGAGTTTACTCTAATAGTTTTTGAATTATCATGTTATATCTTTGTACTTGGAAATATTAATATTTTTTATAAATTATATCTATTTGAGTATGAAACATGAAGTTAATTTTTTCTCGTCTGGCATTAATGACAGAATTCCAATAATTAACTAACGGTTGTATAATAAGTATTAATGTAAAACTCTCATCAATTTATCCATATTATCATTCCACTTTAAAAGAATTCTGCATTGATTGTTCAATCAGAGGATTTGCTATATTTGTAAAATGTGCTTTTATTGTATTTTGCATTTTATAAGTAAGTTCTAAGCGGAATAGTTCCGTCAAAATTTCATTTCATTGAGTGATACTCCTTCGAAGATAAATCAGGTATTTTATTTTAAAGATTAAGTTGAATTAGCATAAAATCAAATAAATAAATTCTCTTTAATCTAAATGGATCTGAACCCATGGAAACAATAGGAATCCTGAAATCTTATAAGGGAACAGTTGACATTAAAATACTCGGAATATTTAAACGGGGAGTTTTAAATGTGTCGTTTCCTAAAATAACACATCCTGAAATATTAATTCGATTTTCTATTCTATTGGTTTAATGCAATTTAAAATTGTAGTAGATGCTTATTTTGTAATTTTTTAGATAGACTTAAAAAATGAGAGATTTTATTGGAATCTTTATTAAAATAATAGATTAATTGGTTGTTATTTAATGTTAGAAATGTTGTTATTTATCATTAAAATTAGTCAACTCAAATGAAAATTCAAAGAATAATAAAAACGACAGTTTATTTGCTGTTTAGTTGTTGTTTCATTCATGGCCCATAGTTTCCTTATATTAAATAAGATAGATTTATCTATGGAGCTATTATTTAAAAAAATAGGCTCGAAATTTTCCTGATAAAACTGTTAGGAAAATTTTATTTGAGTCTTTTAAAGAAACATAAAATGCATGAATTATTTACTAGATATCTTGAATGTCTCATTTGCAAAAGTTTAATGAATCTGTAAATTCTAATTAAACAAATAGAAATTGATGTTTTGTTGTAATAATATGAAATACAAATAAATAGATGTTCCCAATTTCTTGATGGATTATATAAATTTTTATTGCTTAAATGGATTCATTATTTTTTTAAAACTTTTAGAAATAAATTTATAAAAACCAATTTACAAATATTTTTAAATAGGAGAAACAAATTATGCAAAAAACAATTTTTACCTCGAAAATTACAGCAATACTTTTTGCTGTATGCATTCTTCTCTTTAGCTGTTTTGTGCAAGTAAATAATTTACAGGCTCAAGACTGTGATCATTACCAGTTTTCGACCACAACAGCAATACCTTACACCCATTTATTTCCAGGCAGTTCGTTGCTTTTTACAGGGGGCGTGGATGATGCTGTAAGTAGTCCGCAAAATATCGGCTTCAGCTTTAATTATTGTGGGATACCTTATAATCAATTTGTTGCAAGCTCCAATGGTTTTATTTATTTAGGCAATTTTAGCAGCGATCCTGCTCCTGTAAATGCATTGGGTACTACATTAGGGCCTGTATTGGCTCCATATTGGGACAATCTTGTGGTTTCTCCAAACGGGAAAGTCCTTTATCGACTTTTGACAGGTTTGCTTGAAATTGAATACCAGGATATGATGAGGGTAAGCGATAATCCAGCTATTTCGTTGACCTTTAAAATCCGGCTTTATCAATCTGGTATCATTGAATTTCAATACAATGTAATGAACATCACACCTGGTTCTGCAGCCGGTGCTTCAATCGGAATTGCCAATAATACCTGGGGTGGTAATCACTTTCTTAGTATTACAGAAACTTTAAATCCGATATTACCAACTTTTTCAAACTGGATTGCCAATGACAACAATACATTTTTTACGAATGTTGGGATGAATAACATTACATATGAATTTCTACCTTATTGGAACGGTGTTTGCGAAGGGCCTAATACCATAGCAGTCGAAAATATAACTTCAACAACTGCAAAGCTTAAATGGCAGCTGCCTGTATCACAACCGGTTTCGTTTTTTGATATTTATTATTCAACTTCAGCCATTGACCCGAATGCAATAACTCCCTTGCATCAGATTACTGCTTGTGTTGGAAATGGAAATCCGATTTTTTACGATTCTGTTCCGGGGACTGCAACATACTATACTATGTCAAACTTGACTCCCAATACAACTTACTATGTTTTTATAAGGTCCAATTGTGGTATTTGTAGTTATAGCAATTGGATGCCAACCAATTCAATGGGCTTAAGTTCCTTTCAGACTTCAGTCTGCAATCCTATAGTGCTTATTCCTCCAGCTAACCTCCAGTTGAACAATGATCCCGAAAAATGCAATTTTACTGGTCAGTTGTACACCAATAAATGCTTTCCTCCATTGTTGGCCAAGTATGAGTGGGATTTCGATTATGTCGGGAGTGGATACTTCATGCGTAAATTGGTACTTAATGATTTTACCCAATGTTTTGATCCTCCATTGAATATTGATGATGAGTCAACACATTTTTTCGGATCTAATTTAGATATGGAAGTCAGTTCAGATGGAGGTGGCTTATGGGTTGCGCGTTCAGCCTCAGGAATGGCTGAAGTAAAGTTGAAAAAAACAGAACAGAATGGGGCTACTGAATACTATGATACAGAAATGTTACAACTAAATTTAACAGGAGGGACATCATCTACAACAGTGATGATAAGGGAAAGTCCAACCCTCGCTTCTATAGGTAAGTTAAAAATAATGCCTTTAGGCGGAGGCGGTGGAGGCGGCGGGTATATGTTTGATAGTTTCTTCGATATTTTTATTGAAATTAGTACCGATGGTGGTAGTTCTTGGATACCGATTCCAAATTCAATTCGTATGCAATTAATTAGCACTCAAACACCAGCAGGCCCCCTTGTAATAAGTGATTGCTTGCCTACTTTAACGGCAACCAGAAGTGATGCTCCTGCAATACTTTCTGATCCTTATCCAATAGGGCTGACTACTATTGTATGGACTGCCACTGATGCAGGTGGTATTACTGTGAGTTGTTCTAACACTATAACAGTAACAGACAACCAAATTCCAACTATAAGTTGTACCCCCTCTTTTACAGTAAATAATGATAAAGGCCATTGCAGTTTTAGCGGGAATTTGTATCCAGCAAACTGTTTACCACCAATTGGTTCTGCTTATCATAACAGTCAAGCTGTTTCTTTTTATAATGGATTGATAATCAATAATATTATGCATACTAATTTTTCTCAATGCATACCTCCTCCTATTAGCATAGGCCAAAGTCAGATAAATAATTTTTATGCAACATCATTTTTTGATGTGATATCAGAAATGGGTATAGTTTCCGTTCATGCAACCGGACCAGTAACAGTAAGTATCACTAAAACCAGTGAAAATTCTTCTTCTCAATATTATGATACAGAGATGACTCAGTTGGAATTGCAAGGAGAAATGCTTTCAATGGAAATTATGGTTCGAGAAAGTCCAACAAAATCTTCAATAGGTAAGACTACCATCACCCAGAATGGGGGTGGCGGAGGTTATCAGATAGATAGTTTCTTTGATATATGGATTGAAGTGAGTTTGGATGGGGGCTTAACATGGACTGAGGCTTTAAATCCTATTCATATGGTACTGATAAATACTCAACCTCTGGCTGTCCCAACATATCATGATAATTGCACAGCCACATTGACGGGAGTTAGAAGCGATGCACCTGCAACTATCAATGACCCCTATCCAGTGGGAACTACCACAGTTATTTGGACTGTTACCGATGCATCCGGTAATTCGGCAAGTTGTTCCAATTCAGTTAATGTTGTTGATACAGAACCTCCTGTTATTAGTTGTGCTCCCTCTGTTACGGTCAACAATGATCCCGGATTATGCAGTTTCAGTACCCACTCCTATCCCACAAACTGTTATCCTCCTCTCTTGTCTAAATATGAATGGGATTTGGACTACAACGGAAGTTTAATATTTTTGCGAAATCCTTTATTGAAAAATTTCACACAATGCACTCCTCCTCCTGAAATCATATATTCACCATTAACTCATACTTTTGGTGCTCAGTTAGAAATGGAAGTTAGTATGGATGGAGGTATGTCATGGTTACTCAGGAATGCTCCGGCAACCATGACAGTTCGTCTCATTAAAGCAGATGAGAACGGATCACTGGCATATTATAATACTGAAATCTTACAACTTGATATCACTGGAGGCAATTTACCTCAGGGAGTGATGATCCGTGAAAGTCCGACCCTTGCTTCACATGGGTTTGCCTCGATTAGAGCAAACGGAACAGACTATGATTGCGATAGCTTTTTCGATATCTATATAGAAGTAAGTACCGATGGAGGTCAGACCTGGACAGAGGTTATGGAGAGTTCATCTATGACACTCCTTCCTTTACAGGCTTTTGCCGGACCTGTCTATAGTGATAATTGTTCTGCGGTACTCACTGCCGAAAGAAGCGATGCTGCATCTATCAATGAACCCTATCCTGTCGGGACTACGACCATTACATGGACAGTTACTGATCCCAGCGGAAATTCCGCCACATGCACAAATAGTGTTACCGTATTAGATACCGAACCTCCTTTGATTGTTTGCCCGGCTAATATCCTAGTATCCAACGATCCGGGTCATAGTACAGCCCAGGTAAATTATGTCGCAACTGCCAGCGATCAGTGCGATGGAACTGTCTCTACCCTGAATGTGGCTTGCCTGACAGTATTTCCTCCACATACTATTAATCCCGGCGACCCCGGTTTCTATCTTCCATATTGTCAAACAGTCAACTGTCCTCCGGGCCAAAATTGCATCTCTGAATATGACAACAATGGTAATTTAATGAGTTGCCACTGTGATTACCCTATAAGCCTGCCTCACGGACACTTGATCTATTCATCTCCTGCTTCCAGTTATTCATTTCCAATCGGAACAACAACGGTTACTGTTACAGCTATAGATGCAGCCAACAATGTTTCCACGAGTAAATTTACTGTAACTGTAATCGAACAACCACCAATCATCTTAAATTGTCCCGCTAATGTTGTTTTGCCAGCATGCACACCCGGAGCAACTATACAGTCAGAATATAATGCTTGGTTAGCAGGGTATACAGTTACGGGTGGTTGTAATGTTGTTGTAACCAATGATGCACCTCTGACACCACTGCATCTGTGTGGCGGAAGTGTGACTGTTACCTGGACGGCAGTTTGTTCATCCGTTATTCCGGGATGTAGTTGCGCTCCTGTAAGCTGTAGCGCAAGCTTTACCGTATTGATGCCACCTCCGGCTCATTTTGAGTGTTTACCAGATGTTTTCTTAACTTCATGTATGACTCAAGAAACATTAATAGCAGCTTATAATACATTTATAGAAACACCTCCTCAAATCATAGGAGGCTGTTATTACCAATTATCTCCTATTCCGGCACCTCCACCACCTCATATCTGCGGTGGAAGTGTTACGTATTCCTGGGTTGCATTTTGTATGTGTGGGGAAGCTGGATGCACTTGTCCTCCGATAGTCTGTACAAGAACATTTTTAGTAATTCCACAATCCGCTCAAATTATCAATCCTAATAATATCGTAATTCCGTCATGCCCCTCAGCTGCAAACTTACAGCTTGAATATGATAACTGGTTAGCATCAGCTCATTTAAGTGGATGTTATTATGTGATGACCAATAATGCGCCACCTGAACCTCCTCATATCTGTGGTGGCACAGTTACAGTAACCTGGACGGCACACTGCACTTGCGGAGATCCTGCTTGTAATCGCCCGGTTGTAACACATACCGCTACATTTACAGTAGCAATGGCACCCCCGGCTCAAATCATCTGTGCAACAGATGTCACACTGCCAGCATGCACTCCTCTTGAAGATATGTTGGTAGCCTATCAAAGCTTTGCCACAACACCTCCGCAAATCTTGGGTGGATGCTTTTATCAATTATTACCTTCTGATATTCCACTTCCTCCTCATATCTGCGGAGGAACCGTAACACTAACCTGGACTGCCGTTTGCATGTGTGGAGATCCGAATTGCAATTGTCCTCCGGTAAGCTGTACAAGAGCATTTACTTTATTGATGCCACCTCCTGCTCATTTTAACTGTGCTCAGGATATTACTCTCCCTCCATGTACACCACTTGCAGAAATACAAGCAGCCTATACTGCCTTTATAATCCCACCTGAAATATTAGGGGGCTGTTATTATCAGATGTTGCCTGTTGTTATTCCTCCAATGCTTCACATTTGTGGTGGAAGTATTACAATTACATGGATAGCTCACTGTATGTGCGGAGAACCCGGATGCAATTGTCCACCAATCAGCTGTACTAGAACTTTTACGCTACAGATGCCACCTCCGGCTCATTTAAGTTGTGCTCCGAATGTTGTCTTACCTTCTTGTACACCTTATCCGTTATTGATGGAAGCCTTTCAAGCCTTTGTCTCAACACCTCCTCAAATATTCGGAGGATGCTATTATCAATTATTACCTAGGGTATATCCACCGCCACCACCTATCTGTGGTGGGACTGTAACTCTAACCTGGACTGCAGAGTGCATGTGTGGTGCAGCCGGATGTACTTGTCCGCCAATAACATGTTCAGCTAGCTTTACAATTGAGGATGCTCCTGATGTTGTATTTAGCTGTGCTGTAGATAAAACAGAAGTTGCCTGCCAGACCCAGTCTGCAATCAATGCTTCTTTCAATGCATGGCTGCTGACAACCACTGCTTCAGGAGGATGTAATGGTATATTAAGCTATTCACCACTATCAATTCCATCTTCTTCAGGAGGAAGTGTAACTGTTAACTGGATTTATACAAGCGATTGTAATGATGCAAAAACCTGTTCAGCTACTTTTACAGTATTAACAAGAGATACTGTTCCACCTGAAATCAGTTGTCCTGCAAATGCCAGTCGTTTTACAAATACTGGATTTTGTACATATACTGTTATAGGAAGTGAGTTTGATGCTACCGTATCAGATAACTGTGGAGCAATTCCTTCACTTACGTTTACTTTAAGCGGTGCAACTTCAGGTTCAGGAAGTTCATTGGCTGGAATGAAATTAAATAAAGGAAATAATACAATTGTCTGGACAGCATTAGATTATGGAGGGAATACCATCAGTTGTTCATTTACAGTCCTTGTTTATGATGACCAGAATTCAACAGGATATATTATTTATGCTACTACAGAAGCAAAATTTGGAGAAAACAATACGATTAATGGTGATGTGGGCGTAACTGCAACAACAGGTAAGGCTGAATTTAAGAAAAATAATGTGTTGAATCCATATTTTGTAAAGGCTAGTATTGTGAATGTTCAATTGCCTTCAAGTGTTAGTAATGTATATACAGTTCCTGCTAGCGGAGGTCCAAATCCTCCTTTCCTGCTATATGTAGCAAATCCTTTATCAGGAAATTACACGGCTACTGTCAATGGAGTTGTTCCTGCAGGTAATTATAAAAATCTGACTATTAAGAAAAATATAATTGCAACAATAAATGGTTCAAATTATGGCAAGATTACTATTGAAGAAGGAGCCAAAGTTAGCTTTAGCAGTTCGAATATCAATTTTGAAGAATTAATAGTTGGTAAGGGTAAGAAAAATGTGAATACTACCAATGTTTATTTCACAGCTGAAAATGCAGCAGTTAAGGTTAAGAACAAAGTTACAGTTGAAGAAGATTCAAGGGTAAATGTTGGTGGACCTAAAGTAACTTTCTATCTGGGTGATAATAATAATGATGAAGAAAAGTTTATAGTAAATGGAGATAATACTCAAATAACTTTGAATATTATGATACCCAATGGGAAACTATCAGTAGAAGGAAAAGCCAATAATACGATTCTGAATGGTTGGTTTATTATTAAAAAACTTGAAAGTAAAGGTAAATTCGTCACCTGGAACAATTACAATTGTAATTCAACTTTAAAATCAATTGATGCAGAAAACAAAGTTGATTTTTCTTTGTCAAAAACTGAGCTTTTAGTTTATCCTAATCCAACCTCCGGAACTATCAACTTCAAATTCAGAATTGAAGAAACAAACAAGGTTCGTCTGGATATTTTCTCAATTAATGGAAAGTTTTTAGATTGTATTTTTGAAGGGGAAGTTGAACAAGGTTTTGAAAAATTCATCTCATTTACAAATCTTTATCCAGAAGGAATGTACTTATATCGATTCACCTATGGTTCTCAATTTAAAACCGGTAAGTTTGTGAAAATGCTTATTGATAAATAAAATGCTATGCTGTTTTAATAAAACCGCTCCAGACTTAAGGAGCGGTTTTTTTTTATCTGATTTATAAAAAGGAATATTTCCAATTCAAAAGTGAAAGACGGATATTAAGTAGTATTATAGCAAGTTGATAAAATTAAAATAAATTATAAACTATTGAAATATAAACGTAAGTGCTCTTAGATATCAGCAATAACTCATGAAAAGAGTTGTTTTTAGTAAACTGTTTTTTTTGTCAATTTTAGACGCTTGAAAGTTTCAGAAAATTAAGAATTTTTTTGAAATTCCGGATTGTCAGAATAATAATTAATAGAATTAGCATTAGTAAAATTTGTTAAAATATAAAAAATTAAATAGTTAGAAATGTTCAGTAATATGCCCCTGCTTCGATTAAACCGAAACAGGGGATATAAACTATTATGGGGAAAGAATTTATTCAATAAGTAATTTCCCAGTTTGAATGAGGCCAAAATTTTGATCGGTCAGAGTAACAAAATAGAGTCCTTTTTTAAGATTGTGAATATCTATTTCAATTCCACCTGCTACAAAATTCAATGTAAAATTCGTTACTTGTTTTCCACTTCCGTCAAATAGTTGAACTTTACCATTGATCATTCCTGTTTTAGCAATTTCAATTAAAACTTTATCTCTGGCAGGATTTGGGTAAATATTCAAATAATTTTCGTTATCAGAAATATGTTGAACATTGCTTGATTTTGATACTTCTAAAAGCGATGAACCTTCAAAAATATAATCGCGGTAATTTGAACTATTATTCAAGATTGCTACCGCAAAATTTGAATTGCTGCTTTTTTTAGCTACAATTGAATTTAATTTTTGAAGGACATTCCCATCTAAAATCTTATTGCTATTTTGAATTAAATCTAAATCGCATAATCTTAAGAATTTAAAATCAGCTTCTTCAGTATTTTTAGGATTAAAATTATTTATACTCGTACTAGTATTTATAAAATCATTCATTTTATAATAATAATTATAGGAAAGTACTGATTTTTCATTCTCAGTCAATGAACTTAATCCAAGAATATTGTTGAGGATTGAAATATTCATATTATCTAATGAAGCCAATACAATCTTTGCATCTTCGAATGGAGTGATTGAAGATTGTAATTGTTCTATATAATTGCTTGAAAGATTAAATGAACCAATTGTACCAATCAAAGATCCCAATAAGCTAGTATAATTATCGCAAGTAAATTTGATGTTTAAATTTCCCTGAGAAGGCATATTGTAAATCTGGTGCCCGCATGCAGCTGTTGAATGATAGGGTCTGTTGCTAACAATCTGAACCTGAGGGAAAGAAATATTAAACATGCCAAAGTTGTCGGCAACTACAATACTCAGATTACTATTAATGTCAACCGCAGTATTATAATTACTCCAAAGTGTATTCAGTCCTGGATCAGCTGGTACTAAAGTGCCAATATTGCCAGCATAACCAAATACGTTAATACCAACCGCATTATAATTGTATAGATAATTATTCCTGATTTTTGGTAAAGAACCTACAGTAAATGATCTGATATCCAATGAGGTATTGCAATCAGTGATGCAATTGCTTGAAACTTCACTGAGTGTCGAAAGATCAATAGAGTAGATACCTCTTGTGTTATTGAAATTTCTCATTTTTATAGAATTACAGGTGATGTAATTTTTATCTTTTCCAGTTCCATAAAAATATATTCCATTTATATCAGGATCCACTATTGCATTATTGCTGATCTGAAACTTTCTAGCATTGCTAGCAATTATCCCATATCTGAAACCGTTTATTTTATTGTTAACAATACTAATATTGGATGAATACCTGGCATAAATAGCCGAATTGCTGTTGTATTTATTGAAATTGTTTGACAATTGATTGTTGTTGATCTCAATAACAGCAGATGTAGAGTTATCAATATATATCGAAGAAGGAGGTGCAACTGCAGCCACATTTACTTCAATTTTATTATTTTCGACATTTGTTGGATAAAGGGCATTGTTCAACAAAATTGAATATGTCTGATCGGTAAATGTATTGCTTGAAAACAAACCACCCCCTTTAATCTGATAGATTCCATAAGTACGGGGCAGATTTGAAGCTTTTGAATTTATAAATTGATTTTGAGATACCTGTTGCAATAGTCTGGCAGAAGTTGTATAAATTCCATATGTGCTGCTGTTGTTAACAAAGCTATAGCAACTTACAAATGTTGGGAAAAACTCTTCAGTTACAAACAAGTTGCCACTGATAGCATGCTTAAAGTTATTGTTATTTTCAACTCTTATTCCATAATTGCAATTTGAGAAAAGGTTATTTGAAATTACTCCACTTGACAATGATTGAAAATACAGTGCCACCTCAGCATTTTTGAAAGTTGATTCATTGATAATGTTATCGAAAGTGCCACTCCCAACAAATCTTAATCCTCTCCATGTCCCATCGATTTTGCAGGGTCTGAATACTGAATTGCTGGCACGTAAATGGCCGCCGTTTATAAAATCAATACCTGCACATTCACCAAAAACTACATCCATCGTTGTTATATCAAGAACTGCAGCAGACACAGTTACTATAACATTGTCGGCAATGTAATATTTCCCATCCCAAACTACATCCGTATTAAAAGTAACATTTGAAGTGATTTTGTGAAATAAAGTATCTGTTTCTGCAAAACAACAGCTTGGTTTTTTATGTCCAATTACGATTGTATAGGTTTCCATGCAAACTCCGCTTGGACTTGAAATCTTAATTACATAAGTTCCGGGAGCTAGATTAGAAACTACAAATGGAACACCTGGTGTAATAGTAGAAGGCATAGGTGGAACAATTGGAGTTGAAGTAATAATAAAAGGTCCACCAACGGATGTTGGATTTAATAATATTGAAAACCAGCCATCGGATGTTTCGTTGCACAACGCATCAAAAGTATGCAAGTTTTCCAGTATGATCGAACAGCAAAGATCATTTTTTGCACAAAATACACCAGCAGTATCGATACATCCAAAACTATTGGTTACTACCACTGAAATTTGATGATTACCTGTAGTTGAAGGGAATGCAAGGTTCTGTCCAGAGCCAATCGGTGTAGCATAATTTCCATTATCGTACCATTTAATCAAAGGATAAGCATTGGAATAAGTATTGTTTGGAAACAATGCATTAAGGGGCAATGGGATATATAAATGCAAGGTGTCAAAATCGCACATTGATTCACAACCCAGTGGGAATAAACTTAAATCAGGTTTCGGATGAATGAAACCTGCATTAGCTGTAGTTGAACATCCATTAATTGAATCGGTAATTGTCAAACTATAGAAACCTGGAGTAGAAGCAATGATTACAGGTGTTTTAGCTCCATTGTTCCATTGATAATGATATTTAACCGAATTCAAAGGATTAGGTGTCAACGTAACACTAGATCCTTCACAAGCATTTAGATATGTTACACTCAATGTAGGTTCTTCAAAAAAAGTAACACACATGGTGTCTTTTGCTGAACATCCTGTAATCGAATTGAATACAGTTACAATAAACTGATAGGTTGCAGGTAATACTGCAGGTAACGTAAGTGTAGCAGTTGTTGCATTGCTGGTAGCTGGGCTGAACGATGCACCTGTAGGGTTACTGCTCCAGCTATATGTGTAATTAGGATCAAAAATAGTAGTTAAAGAAAAACTTACAACGCTGGATAAGGTTGCGCATAAACGGCGACTCCCCGTAATTTTTGCCTTAGGGAGTGAATGCATATAGATATATATCTTATTGGATAAGTTTGTGCAAAAACCATCAGATACTTCAACCCAATATTCACCATGTTTATTAACACTATAAGTTGAACTATTAGCCCCAATAATAATGTTTCCATCTTTATGCCATTGATAGGTTGTCATACCTGTACATGCAGATAGTGTTACAAAACTTCCCGGGCAGAAAACCGTATCTGAAGCAGTGATTGTACAACTGGGAAGTGAATTAACCGTAACCGGTTTAGCAACTTTAGCCAAACAACCCATCATATCAGTAATTATCAGTGAATCAGTAAAAGGAGGTGGACTTACTGTTGAGTAAGTATGTTGTGTAACGGGAGTGTATGAAGTATATCCATCACCAAATTTCCAAAAATAATTATAAAGCACGCTATTTGGAATAGCAGTAAATTGAACAGGAGCATTTACACAAACTGGTGGCGAAAATGTAAAATTCGCAACAGGTAATAAGATATTTACTGTTTCGCTCCATAAAGATGTACATCCTGAAGATGAGGTAATGGTAAGCAATATAGTATAAGTGCCAGAAGCATTTACTGATAATACTGGATTTACAGCATTTGCATTGGGTGAATAACTTCCTGTTCCCGGTCCTGAAACTGACCAGAGGTAACTGGTGATGGTAGAAGGGAAAATAGCAGTAGACAGGTTGAGCAATTTAACTGAATCGCAAACTACATAAGTTTTAAAGAAAGCCAGCGCATCGCAGGATCCGGGAAGAGGTCCGCCTCCATTAGTACCCGCTGTACAATTGTCAATTTTAACATTGATTATATTAGATGTTGTACTGCAAGTGTTTTTTGTAACTACTACATAATATTGATAAATCCCAACTGATAATGGTGCTATACTAATATTTAGCGTATTGTTAGTAGCTAATGGAATGAGTGTGTTGTTTTTATACCATTGGTATGAGAAACCTATGCTAAACGGTGTTGATAAAATTAATGTCTGACTCACTCCCTGACAGAAAATTGGTAAGATGTTGTAAGATGCTTTCGCTGTAGGTGGACCATTTACAGTAACCGGATAAGTATCGATTCCGGCACAACTTGATACCGAAAGTGTTGCAATATTGGAAGGTCCATGCCAAAGAATGGATACAGAATTGCTACCTTGCCCACTTTGAATGCTTCCCTGACTAGCAGGGATAATTGTCCATTGATAACCTCCCGGAGGATTTGAGCCTCCCGCTGAATAGGTTCCAACTCCATCAACACATACAATGTTTGTCCCAGAAATAATGGGAGGCATATAATTATCAACAATTAATGATTTTGTTAATGATGGACAGAAAACACCCGGACTGATTTCAAGATCTTGATAAACACTTACTATCCAAGGCCCAACTCCGGAAAATTCAGCAATCATCGAATCATTGTCTGCCCCCATTTGAGAAATAATATTCCCAATTCCACCACTGATTGACCATACAAATGAGCTTCCAGCAACGTTTGAAGTAATTCTGTAAGTTAGCTTATTTCCTGTACAAATAGTATCTGCTCCAAAAATATTCCCCAATATTGGTTTTGCAATTACTTCTACTTTATGGAAGGCATTAGGATTGCAAAAAGCAGCAGTATTTATAGGTGTTGCAGTAATATTATATGTTCCTGGTAAAAATGAAACGAGTATGGATGCAGTTCCATTACCTGATAAAATAGTTGCACCTGCAGGTGAAATGGTCCACATAGCAGCTCCATTGGCAGTGTATGTTTTTGGAAAGCCTTCACAGACTTTGTCATCACCTGATATAAAGAAAACTGGCAAAACATTCACTAAAACAGAATCTATACCACTACATCCTTTTAGAGGATTATTGTATTCACATTTTATCCAGTAAGGACCGGGTGTATTAAATGTTATGTTTACACTTGTGGTATTTCTGTCAATACTATTAAAAGTATAGAGCCCACCGGCAACTGTCCATTTGTAATAAGTGCCCGGTAACCAAGGTAAGGAATATGTTCCTGAAGCTCCAACACAAATTACAGTAGGACCACTTATTGGTAAGTTAGGATATAAAACAGGAACATTTAAGGTAGTTGAACCTGAACAGGCAGCAGAAGGACAACTTTGAAGCGTAACTGTGGTTGGTACCGAATAGGATGTATTCCATTTTATTTTAATACAACTGCTCCCTGCGCCCGAAATAATTGTACCCCCGGTAACACTCCAGCTATAAGTGCCGCAAATCATCGTAGTGCAAAACGAAGAAGTATCTCCTGCACAAACCGTACCAAAACAGCAATCGTTATTGATGACAGGTCCGTCACCACTTAGTACAACGATTATTTTAGAAATTGTATCCCTACAACCACAAGCTACTTTGGTTGGTTCACCTTGTGTAGTTTGAATCAATTGACCAGCACCCATATCGGTAGCTGTAAGTACAACCTTGTATGTACCTGGTACTGAATAAGGATGGTCGGGTGGGTCTTTTATATCTGCCGTTGTTCCATCACCAAAATCCCAATGATAGACACTTCCGCCCAATGAAGTATTAAAAAAATGTACAGGTGTATTTTTACAAACAGTATCTTTCGATTTTGTAAAATTTGCTTTTGGGCCATCTAACAAACAGATGTCCCTGATAATTGAATCAACACAGCTCCCACCAACACCAATGTTGCTGGTAACAACTTTTATAGTTCCTGCCGTTCCGGATCCCCATACAATAGTGATTGGGTTGCCTGTGAAACTTATGGGTGTCCCACCAGTAATCGTCCATGTATATGTAAAAGTCGGATCGTTTGGGAAAACAGTGTATGTATGGGCAATGTTTTTGCAGGCCGCAGCCACTGAGTGAGTACCGTTTCCATCTGGAACAGTATTTGATTGATTACAGGCACCTTGTGGTGGACAAACATCAATAGCATCTTTTAAAATAAATTCCGGGCAACATGCTTTTGGAAAAAAGGTGTTGTCGGTGTATAAAGCATAAAATGATTTATCATTATGCTCTGTTTTCACTTTGAAGTATGCAGGCGTAATAGGAAAAACATAGCATGAAGTAGTATTTTTATTCGTAACGTTATTTGAATTTTTAGCTATGCTTTTATGAGAATCTATATTTAAGTAGGTTCTCATTGAAGATGAGGTTTTGTGAAAAACACCTCCAAAAACCTGGGATAAGATAATACTTAATCCCAACATTAAAGTAAATCTTGATTTCATAGAGTTTTTTAATTTATTAATGAATAATTGTATTTATTTATTTAATAGCAATTAAGTACTGAATAACTTAATTATAAATAAAAAAAAATTAAAATATATTCAATTATCTTCTATGTAATTGAATGACAGCTAAATATGCTGTCTGTTTTAATAGTATAGTTAGGGCTATTAAGGTATAAATAAATAAAACAATTTAAATAAATAAAAGTTTATTTAAATTGTTTTGATTTTGTAAACTAAAGCGTATAGAATATAAAAAATAGAATTTGTGAATTTTAAGAAAATAAAATTCATAAATTATTCAAGCTTTATTAATTTATTTTTTTATGTACTTAGATTGTCTTAATTATTTAAAACAATTTTCCCAATTTGTATTGTATTATTGATTATGAATTTATAGAAATACAAGCCTGCATCAAAATTCATTGCATTAAAAACTAAAAGATGTTCACCTTTTTCTTGTTTCTCGTTTATTAGATCAACAATTTTTTTGCCAGTAACATCAGATATGGTAAGCTTTACCTGAGATGTTGCTGATAGAGTATAGCTAATATTTGTTTTTCCGTTAAAAGGATTTGGAAAGACTTTTACATTAAATAGATTCGGATTAGTTTCTGTTATTTGAATACTGTTGAAATAAATAATATTAGATTTATCCGGTGATTCACAACCGTTGTCTGTAACAGTTACAAAATAACCCCCGTTTTGTTGTGGATTATAAGTGTTTCCATTGGCTCCAGCTATTAAACCCAGTGAAAGACTAAACCATTGGTTACCAGTTGTTGCATCAGAAATTAAGCTATTCCCTGATTGAGTAATTACCGGAATAGGGGGTGATAAATTAACGATAAATGATGCTGAGTTGGAAATGGCTGTGTAAAGCGCATTACAATTACTTAAACTGCATCTGTATAAATAAGTATCAGGATAAGAAATTTCACTTACAGACATTGTAGCCTTGTTCCCATTGGTGTAAGCTGCACCAGCTGGCGTTCCATTCGTTACATTTGCCCAATTTCCAGCATTGTATAATTGCCATTTGTAATTTATTGGCAAAGATCCAGTAGTAGAGGTGATTGAAAATGAAGTGCTGGCCGAAGGTGTACAGCTTGTTTGAGAAGCAATGGGTTGTGAGGTCAAAGTTAATGGAACACAAATTGTTGTTGCATTTCCTGTTAAAGCAGGAGTTGTATAACATTTTGTAGCAGCATTGTATTCAAAAACAGCATAATAATAAGTCGTTCCGGATGCCAACGAAGAAAGGTTTACGGTTGTTCCACTTCCGTTGTATACAACATAATTTCCAGATCCTAATTGAATACCGTTTCCAAAAGCTGTATCTGCAGTATAAGTATTTCCATTAAGCGGAGTGGCATTTACGGCATTCGCTGCTCTTGCAATAACTAGGACAGCATCTCCATTTCCACGGGTAAAACCAATTTTCATCGAAAAACTAGTCAAAGCAGAAGAAGAAAATGTAGTTGCCTGAACAGTTGGTGGAGAACAAGGTGAAGGAAAGCTAACATTAAAAGAAATAGTGGTATCTGCATTTGTAACATTAAATATCTTTAATCCACCAATACCTCCGCTTTGTAAAAAATCTACCGGATTTGTAGTGTCGTTGATTGCAGTTCTACCCACCGAAGCAGAATAATGTGCAATAGTTGTGGTACCATTTACAGAAATGGTTCCTCCTGGCCGGTAAAGGTATACTTCATCCGGTGGCCCGTTTGAATTGCCATTAATAGTAGTATCTATCCGGTAAACAATTAATCCAGAACCTGGAAGCAATGACTCATACGTTCCGGATTTATTTCTGTATTCTACCATAAAATATTCGTTGGCAGAATAGGGTGAAGCTATCTTATAACAATTGTTAGTAGATGAAGTTAATGGGTTCAATGTATAAGTGCCTGAAGTTGTGATTTGTGGAATATTGCTGATCCATGCATGACCGGAATATTTCCATTTCATATAGGCCGTCATATGGCCACCACCACTTTCCATCAAATCCCAACTTCCCACCGGTGAGATGATTCCCTGATTGGTATAATGGTATAAGTCAGGAGCACCCAACGCATGAAACATCTCATGGCAAAGCGTTGTTGCCGAAACCTGATTCTCGGGTTGGAATGTATAATCATACACTCTTTTCCCATTAAAATAAACGGTTTGAGAATATAAATTCCATCGGTGTGCCCATAACAAATTATTCCAACCTCCACTACTACCTTTAATTATAAAACAAACATTGTCAACTTTACCATCGCCATCACCATCTATATTTAAAGATGTTGAAATAGGTGAATTGGTATTGATCCAACTTACGGCATCAGATAATAACTGATGTTCTCTGGCAGTTCTTTCTGTGCTTTTATAACCATTTGGATTTGAAGTTGCATTAAAAGGTTGGAAATAACTGCGTGGATGAACATCCTGATATGATAAATTGGTAGTGAGTGCACAACTAGGATAATGAGTACTGCTAATGTTTAGATTATCATAAGAAACTTCCTTATAATACGATTTTAGTGAAACGCCAGTAGTTGGGTTGAAATTATTATCATAGGACTGCCTGGTAGTTGTGAATTCTGCATCATCCGAAAATCTAATATAAACAACTATATTATTGAGCGTCCCTGAATGAGGGGCTTTGCTCGCTCCGCCATTTTTAGCTGTTTCGAAACTAAACATTTCTTCCCTGATTTTTTGATAGGCTGTTACTGAAATTTTAGCCCATTTTTTCAATCCGACATTTGCAGGATTTATACTATTTACTAAATACTTAGAAGGTTTTAATAAATCACCATTTTGCTCAGCATAGTAATAATAACCATTTGGAGCTTGTATGATAGTATAACCCTCCTCGTCATGTATCCAGTTAAAAAACTCATCACCAGATACGAAACAGCTGATGGTTTTTCCATTAGGTTGAGTAATGGAATATGGAAGTTTCTCGAAATAAGCTGCTTTAACAATCGTAAAAATTAACAGCAATGCAGTAAGAAGTAATGCCCTTTTTCTCATTTTTGGTTTAAATTAATTTAAGTAATTTATTAATTCTTAATAATGAATTAATTTACCTTTTTGTTGAATGTTTCCAATTTTTAGTTTGTAAAAATAAATACCAGCACTTAGTTGAGCAGCATTTAGAGTTACAGTTTGTTTTCCTTTGTTTTGTTTTTCGTTCTTAAGTTTCATCAAAACTTTTCCGTTAATATCAACAATTATTAATTCAACAAAATCGTTTTCGGTAAGGGTATATTCAATTGTAGTTTTATTTGAAAAAGGATTAGGCAATACATTGATATTAAATAAATTGTTATTATTTTCATTGATACCTGTATTGTCAAAATAAATGATGTTAGATGAATCCGATATACAGTTGTTGAGTGTTACAATCGTAAAATAATTTCCAATTTGTAAAGGATTGTAAGTATTTGAAGTTGCTCCTGATAATAATCCATTGGTAAGATTATACCATTGATTACCGACAGAAGCATTAGAAGTAAATGTATTTCCGTTTAACGTTATAACAGGCGTTGCAGGGATTGCATTTACAGTTATTGCTTTAATAGATGAAGTACCGTCCCCGCAGGCATTTTGACCTTTTACTGTAATATTACCTGAAGAAGCTAGACTGCTATAATTTACATTGATGCTGTTGGTCGAACTTGAACCTGTTGTACCGTTGGGTAATGTCCAGAAATAAGTATTTGCATTTGTAATGAGGGCTACACTATAGTTAACATTATTCTGACTTTGACAAACAGAGCTTGAACCAGTGATAGTACCTGCTGCAATAGGAAGCGGATTCAAAGTAACGGGCAACGAAGCAGCAATTCCATCACCACAATTATTATGCCCTTTAACTGTTATGTTTCCAGAAACAGCTAAATTGCTGTAATTAACTGAAATACTATCGGTTAAACTTGAGCCACTTGCACCACCTGGAAGCGTCCAGCTATAAGAACTTGCATTCGTAATTGGAGCTACTTTATATGTTATATTGTTCTGACCCTGACAAAGTGATGTTAAACCAGAAATACTACCGGCAGCAAGAGGTAAAGAATTGACTGTTATGGCTAAAGAGCTTGGATTACCGTCACCGCAACTGTTATGCCCTTTAACTGTTATGTTTCCGGAAACGGCTGTATTACTGTAATTAACATTAATTCCATTGGTTGAACTTGCGCCACTTGATCCATTTGGCAAAGTCCAGCTGTAAGAAGTTGCATCAGTAATTAACGGAACGGTATAAGTACTATTCATCTGGTTTTGACAAACGATGGTTGAACCTGTGATTGTTCCTGGTGTATTAGGAACAGTTGCTATTATTAAAGAAGATATAGCAGAGGTAACAGTATTTACGCCTCCACAATTACTAAGATAGCAACGGTATTGATGGGTAGCAACAGTTGTTATTCCACTTACCGTCATGCTTGCTGAAGTTCCATTCGTATAAGTTGCTCCAGCGGGTGTTCCGTTAACTACATTTACCCAGCTACTTCCATTGTTAAATTGCCATTGATAAGCAATTGGAGCAGTGCCGGTATTTGCAGTTATAGTTAAAGTAACGCTGGCTGAAGGAGCACAACTTGTCTGGCTGCTTACTGGTTGTGAAGTGATGGCTACCGGAGTGCAAATGTAAATAACAGTTACGCTTACAGTAAAATTATTTCCAACACAACTACCGGAAGTAGGTGTAACTGTATATGTTGCAGTTCCTGTACCAGTTGGAATTGATAAGGTTTGACTTATACTTGTCTGTGCCGTTGTTTGAGCACTTCCACCTGTAACTCCACCTGTATAATTAGGTGCAGTCCAGGTATAGGTAGTTCCAGCTGGGACTCCTATGGGGCTAACAGTAAATGCACTTCCACTTGGAGTTGAAGTTGTTTGGTTGGTAACTTGTGGCTTTGGATTAACATTTACTACAAAGTTGGTTGTATTTCCAATACAGCTATTAAGTGTTGGGGTAATAGTATAGTTCACTGTTCCTGCTGTAATTGCAGTAGTGGATAAAGTCTGAATTGGTATAGTGGTTGTTCCGCTTGTTGTTTGTCCTGTGATACCAGAGCTTGCAACAGCTGCCCATGCAAATGTTGCGCCAGCAGGAGTTGATACAGGCGTTACCAGCGTTGTACTTCCACCTGAACAAATAGTTTGAGCAGTGATAGTATTTACTGAAGGAACTGGATTGACAATGAGAGTTGCTGTAGTTGATGTAGCAGTATTTACACCTCCACAATTGCTTAAATAACAACGGAATTGATATGTAGCAGCTGTTGTTATTCCACTCACTGACATCGAAGCAGTAGTGCCATTTGTATAGCTTGCACCTGTTGGAGTCCCGTTTACAACATTTGCCCATATACCAGCATTGTTGTATTGCCATTGGTAAGTAATAGGAACACTCGCAGTATTTGCAACAACTGTAAATGAAGTACTGATGGATGGAGCACAAGCTGATTGTGAAGCTAAAGGTTGAGTAGTTATAGCAACAGGAGTGCAGACAGTAGTTGCATTTCCTGTTAATGAAGGTATTTTGTAACAATTGCCTGTAGTAGAGTATTCATAAACTGAATAGTTATAAGCAGTTCCAGATGTTAATGCAGTTAGGTTTACTGAAGTTCCTGTACCTGAATAAACAACATAATTTCCTGTTCCTATTTGAGTGCCACTGCCAAAAGCAGCATTTGCAGTATATGTAGTTCCGTTAACAGGATCTGCATTTACTGCACTGCCTTGTCGGGCAACAACTAAAACGGAATTTCCATTTCCCCTTGTCCAGCCAGTAGTCATTGTAATGGCTGTAATTGCTGAAGATGTGAATAGAGTGGCTTGCGTTGTTGGAGGAGTGCATGCAGCAGGCGCAACAATGATGGTATAATCTTCTACTTCACCATCAAAAGCAGTTTCACATGAAGTAGGGGCAATAATATCGAACTTTGTAGATACTCTCATCCTCGTATTGCCTGTTAGCGCTGTTGAAGGAATAGTTATACTTAAAGGTGAAAGGGTGGTTGCTCCGTTTGTAACATTGTTCGCTGTTCCTAAAATATATGCTTCTCCGGCATCCGTAAAACTACAATTCTGATTCCAATCAATCCAAACCATTGCATTCGTTGTGTAAGGACCATCCGTATTTAAATATAAAGTAAGGTTGTAAGTTGAACCTTTATTAACAGTGGTAGACAATGCTGTGTAATCATTGTAACCAGCAACTTTTCCAGTAGCATTGTTGATCGTATTAAAATTTGTAAGCGTAATACTTGTATTATAGGACATATCACCGGATGAAGCACATACAGTGCAGGGTGGCGTTCCAGTAGTTGTTGCATTTCCTATTAATGCAGGTGTTTTGTAACAATTCCCAGTTGCATTGTATTCATAAACAGCATAATAATATGCAGAACCAGTAGCTAAAGCAGTTAGATTTACAGAAGTTCCTGTACCTGAATAAACAACATAATTTCCTGTTCCAATTTGAGTGCCACTCCCAAAAGCAGCATTGGCGGTATAAGCGCTACCATTTGACGGATTTGCATTTACTGCACTGCCTTGTCGGGCAACAACCAAAACAGAACTACCATTTCCACGTGTCCATCCTGTAGTCATGGTAGTATTTGCGATAGCTGAGGAAGTAAATGAAGTTGCCTGAGTAGTTGGTGGTGTGCAGGTTGAACAAACGATCGGTGAAATGTAAATTGCAGAATAAACTGTATTAGTGCTTATAGAAGGATACGATGACCATAGATTGTTGTATTTCATAAATCCTGAACTGGTTAAATCTGCTCTTGTTTGGGTTTGTACCACACAAAAAGTATCCGCAGGAACGTTGGTGTAAATTTGATAACCAACATACACATTGCTTCCGGTGAAGCCAACCGGTGTGTCGAATTGAATATAATTTAATGCGTTGGGTGTTAATAAGCTTATGGCTACATCTTTTGAAGCCAATACAGCACCAGGAGTAGTCCCACCTCCGGCATAAACATTAAATGTAACTTTGTGGTTTCCTCCTGTTCCTCCACTGAAAGCTTTGTAAACATAAACTTCAAGTCCGGTAATATTAGGAGTGGTAACACCCGTATAATATTCGGCGAATTCTGAAATACCATAAGAGTTATGCCCAGTCCAATACCCCCATCCTGAAGCAAATGTATATAATGTGAGTATATCTGTAGCAAGAATGTTTGTCAAAGTATCACATCCATTGCTTTGGGGAGCTGCTGTTGACGCATTTCCGGTTAATGCCGGTGTTTTATAGCACAATCCGGTAGTATTGTATTCATAAACAGCGTAATAATAAGTAGTATTTGAAGTAAGTGAAGATAAATTTACAGAGGTGGCGGTTCCATCATAAACTACATAATTACCAGTCCCGATTTGCGTTCCATTCCCAAAAGCTGCATTGGCCGTATAGCTTATACCAGCCACAGGATCTGCATTTACAGCGCTGCCAGCTTTAGCAACTACTAAGACAGCATTTCCATTTCCACGAACCCATCCAGTTGTCATTGCAGTAGTTGAAATGCCGGATGAAGTAAATGAAGACGACTGAGTTGTAGGTGGAGTGCATGCTACACCACCCATAAATGAAAAGCTAACTGTTTTGTTGGTGTTGTTTTCAGTAATTAAAGTGATGGGTTTGGCTGTATTTGCAGCAGCCCATGATTTTGAATTTGGGGTTGTTAAATCAGTAAATGAGGTTTTAGCTCCTGTTCCAGGAAATGGACACCCTCCTCCATTAATAGTCCCGTATGTAGTTGGTGGGTTTCCGGTAGCATTGGCACAAACAGGATACATCCCCTGATGGCTGGCTGCATTGATGCCGCTGGCAGTACTTATAAAAGGTCCGTCCACATGATAAATAATCATTCCATGACCGGGTAAAGAAGCATCAAATTTGAGTTGTTGCCTGTTTTCAATCAAAAAATATTCATCGGTAGTGGTCGTATTGTAACGATAATAGCTGTTTGAGTTTTCGGCCGCATTGCTTAGCGTTATTTGAGAGGCTGTTGTTAACAAGGTAGGAGAAGCCCATGCATATACCATTGTTTTAGTATAGGCATTGTGATGGGCCGGCGTTTTTCCGCCGTTGTTCCAACTGCCACCTGCCATAATATCCCAATTTCCGGTACCATCATATTGACCTCCGGTTGCATAATCGATGTCATAATAATCGGGAGCACCAAGCACATGACCAAACTCATGACAAATAACCCCAATATTTGTTATACTTGTTCCTGAATTTCCGCTCAATTCAGGTGAACAGGAATATTTACTGATGGTTTTACCATCCAAAGTCAACGTAGTTGCCAGATTCCATGCATGCGCCCAAATGCAATTGGTGCTAGCTCCCGCTTCTTCTCCATAACCAGCATAAATAACATACACTCCATCAACAGTCCCATCATTGTCGTTGTCGAAATTTGCAAAATTTACAGTTGGGTTGGCTAAATTAACGGCTTCGGCTACTAATTCACGGGGACGAATATCAGTACCCTGGCCTCCGGTATTGGCTCCATAATAAGCCTGGTTGTTTGCTGCTGTAAAAGGGCCTGCAACAGTTACTGTGAGATTAAACTGATTGTATGAATTTTCTAAATAATAATCTTTTACACTGCCTGTAGCTCCACCGGTCGTATAATTAATCTGGTTAAAAAGATTGTTGAAGTCAGTTTGCGTTTTAGTAAAAGCTAAGTCGGTAAAGCCAATTAAAATACAAACCAAACTGCGGTTTCCTGATGTAGGGAAAGTGTTTTGCGATTCTGATTGATAAACGCTCCAGGCGCTTTTCATCAATTGTACTTGCGCTGAAGAATAATGCAGGTATTTAGGGACATTGTTTAAAAAACTATTGTCTGCAGTGCTTCTGTTTGCAAGGTTTCTGGCCTGAATACCCGAAGGGATCATATTATTTTTGCTATCCAGAATGGCATATTCGTAAGTGCCGGTTTGATTGAACATAATGGCATATCCATCCGATGTTTCTGCCCATCTTACTTTTTCATCGCCTTTGAGCAATATTGTTATTTTGCTTCCATCGGGTTGTGTAAATTCAACGGGATAAGGGTAAGCGCTTACAGCTTGGGCTGAGTTGCTGAGTAAAAATAATTGAAAACATATCAATAAGGCTAAAATAAAGTAAAATGATTTTTTCATAATAAATAATTTAAGTGAATATTAAGGGTGGAAATATAATGCAAATATAAATTATAAATAATAGGTTTTCAAATTTAATTTTATTTTAACACCAAAGCCAGTAGTAGAAAGAAAACCCAATAGGTTTTTGTTTTTGGAAGTATTTAATAATTGTGCCTCTGCTTTGACTGTGCTTACAAGCGATTTCCGGATTTTTTCAGGTATTACTGTTATATGATATTGTCAGCTGCTACAAAGCTTAATTCCTTGTAATAGCTTCTATTGAATAAAAATAATATTTTTATTTATGATACTGATTTCTTTATATCAGAAAACAAATTGCCTTTTTATGGAAGCAAAACTTTTTTTGCATATACATTTTGGGATGTCAGTACTTTTACAATATAATTGCCTTTAGTACATCCACTCATATTGATTTTTTGCCATGTTGTAGATGGACTGATGGTTTTAAGCATTTGTCCCATAAGATTAAAAACAGTAATTTGTTGGATGTTCTCTGAGCTGTTTACATAAATAGCGTTACCGTAAGCATATATAGTAGTTGCAGATTGAGAGTTTTTTCCAATAGAATTGGGAGCCGCTTCAAAATGCAATAAAAAACGATTCGCGCTATCAATAGTTGAGGCGGTAAAGTTATATACAGGATTGTTTAATAAATCCTGAAAGAGCCCTGTTTTATTATCTTCCAGCAAAATGGTGGAACACAATGTAAAATTACCAATTTCAACAGCGTTTAAACTGTAATTCCCATCTATTCCTGCTTTAAACGCAAGAGGGACAATAATATTGGAATTCGCATCATCTAAGACATTGATGGCATAACTCACATCGTTTTTAAGACTGTACAATGAAGGTGCTGTAGGTTCGAAACTAAACCACTTTTCGGAACCCGGAGATACTGGATTATTGCTAAAATATATTGCTGTTTCGTCAGCCATCTGATTGTTAACTCCGCTTACTTTCAGTTTTATTAAATTATCAACCACTGTCTGTGTTGACTTTAAAAATCCTGTACTGTTATGTGTCCTCACATTGTTTGTCATTTGCAGATTTCCTGCTGAACCAGCTATTATAAAAAAGGCCTGTCCGGGAGCAATGTAACGGTTCCCATTGTTCACACCTGTGACTCCGTTATATTGTGCCCATTGATCGCCTGTAGATCCCTGATTCCAGATATATATGGTATTATTGGCATCTACATTTTTAGTCCAGCCGCTGCTGGCATTCCAGTCAATTGAAGAAGGGTAGGGGTTGGGAATCAAATTATAACCCAGACCGGATTTTGTCATTGGGATATTTATTGTTCCGTTGTTTAAAGTGCCTGAAAAACTTAGTGTCTTAGAAGTGGGGGCCGGAGAACCGGGGGTAAAAACGTATTTTGCCATATAACCCCGATCAGCAGTAATTGTGCTGGTTGAAGTCAAACCAGTATAAGTATCATTGCTTTCATTGTATTTGTCAATACTGCAATTTAAAAACACACTACCGGTTTGTCCTGCCCCGCTACCTGCAGAAATGGAAGTGATAGGTAAGCCAATCTGATGAAAGACATTGCCGGTTATATATCGTTGTGCGATTATAGTTGTGGCTGAAATTGTTCCATAATCTATTAAAGATGCAGAACCTGTGGTATCTGACAGTAAGCTGAGTGTTCCTTTTACTACTAAATTTTTAGTGGAATTGATAGTTAATTGACCCAATGGAGCGATTGTTAAATTATTGCAACTGTCGTTGATTGTATTTATTATAGCAGATTTCAAAGCTGGTATTGTAATATTTGTTGTAGCATTCGGAATGCCATGGTCCCAATTACCGGACGTATTCCAGTCGCCGCTGCTGGCAGTAAAAATTGTATTCCCAACTATGATTGGCAAGCTTTTTAAAGGCCCATCACCACAGCTTGCGTTATTTCCCTTCACCGTAATGTTGCCGGAAACTGCCGTAGCTCCGTAATTTACAGATATCGTGGAGGTTGTGCTTGAACCTGAAGCCCCGCTTGGTAAGGTCCAGACATAAGCAGTGGCATTGGCAATACTTTGTACCGTATAGCTAATGCTACTCTGGTTCTGATATACCGGATTGCTACCGCTGATAGTTCCAGGTATCCAGGGGCCAAGATTCGTAATGGTGGGATTGATGTAATAGGTTGCAGTAGGAGAATCATTAAAGACATCCCCTAATGCATTAGCATATGAACAGTCGTCATTTATGGTATCGTTAAATTTTAATGTTGGAGAACCTGTTAAAATTGTAAAATTTAGTGTTACTAAATTGGTTATAGCCGATATAGGAGTTGTACTTGACCAAACAATTTTTATTTTTTTCTTTGTAAGGCTTACAAAGTCAGAACCTACCAATAATCCTCCTGCAAATGCAGGATTGGGACTAGAGTAAGAATTGAAGCGTAATAATGTGGAATCGTAATCTAGACGTAAAGTTATTGCTCCAACATTGCTAAAATTGCTTACTGTTATTGGGATATTGAAACTAACATTGGGGCAACTAATTATTGAACCAACAGTAGTAATAGGTGCATTTAATGTTTGAGTAGATTTTAGTGTACCAGGATTGATGGAATGAGGCTGAGAAGATAAACTGTATTTTATCTGGCTTTGTCCAAAACCAAAGATGAGTAAAAATAAACAAAGGCTCAATATTTTTTTCATAGAAACTAAATTATAAAATCTTATTGAATAACATTAAAAAGGGGCAAAAGTTTAAAACATTCGCTTATTTTCAAAGATGGGTTTCATTCTTACTTCCATAGCTTGCCTACAATGAACCGCTTCTTTGTATTAAAACCATTACAAAAGTAATAAAAATTCTAAGTGGAAAGATGAAAATATTCCATTTTACTTTGATTTTTTTTGTTTGAGTTTTGCTTATCGTTAGTCAATTAACTTTCTTGAAACAAAGATGCTCTTCTTTTGTCATGCAGACGAAGGAAGCATCTCATCCAGTTATATTGAGATTCCTCACTAGCGTTCGGGATGACAATATAGGCAAATGTTGTTATAAAAAAATGCCTACTCCATCATCTTCTTTCCATTATGTAGTATTTTCGATTTTCAGCAAACTAAATTATATTGAATACAATCTATCTCTTATAAAAAAAGTTGTAATGTGAATACAGCTATTTATTTTATCAAAACTTTCTCAAGATATATATTCTGATCCGTTATAACTTTTACGATATAACATCCTTTAGGATAGGCTTTCATGCTGATTTTTTGTAACTTATCCTGAGAAACTACGGTATGTATCAATTGTGCTGCTGTAGTATAAATCAATATTTGCTGAATTGTTTCCATTGAGTTTACATAAATATTGCTGTCGTAAGCATAAATGGCTGTCTTAGCTGTTTCGGTTTTGCTAATTGAATTCGAAGCAATCACAAAATGCAATATGAAACGCATTGTATTATCAGTAGTTGATGCAAAAAAATCATACAAAGGGTAGTTGATCAGGTTTTGTAAGGTATTGGTTTTTAGGTCTTCTAATAGAACTGCTGTACAATTCATGAAACTTGACACACCTTCGGCATTGAAACTGTAATTTCCATTCACTCCAATTTGTAAACCGACTGGAACTGATACGGTAGTGGTTATAGGAGCCAAACCATTGATAGATAATTTTTTATTCATGCAAAGACTGAACAATTGTGGTGCATCTGTAAAACCAAACATTTTGTGAACATCATAATCATTGTCATAATTATCAGTAGTGTTTGGAGTGAAACTAACAACAATGGCGTCGGAAAAATTATTTCCTTTCACTTTCAGTAACATTTCATCTGCCGTAGTAGATTTATAATAGGCCTGAACCTGATGCGTTCTCGAGGTCTGAGGAATTGTTATCGATGGGTTGATAGCATTGGCCTGAATGAAAAAAGCCTGCATGGCAGGGATTATGCCTCCCGTTAAATTACCACTCACACCATTCCACGTTCTGAAATTACCTGAGGTTTCATCCCATACCCATATATTGTTATTTACATTGGTTTTTGCCCAGGTATTGATATTTCCATCTAAAGCACAGGGATAAGGATTGGGAATCAGGTTGTAACCGAATAACGTATCATTTGGTAAGCTCCCAGAATATGAAATTGGAATAGATTGATTAGCCTTATTTAAATTTCCACTAAAGCTGAGTTTTTTAAAATTTGCACCCCCGGTATTAAAAGCATAACGAAGCATATAACCCTTGTTCGGATAGACGGAGCTGTCAGCTGTTAAACCTGAATAAGTATTGTTTTCTTCGTTGTAGCTATCCAATGAGCAATTCAAAAACACAGTTCCGGTTTGGCCGGCTCCAGTTCCGGCTGAAATAATATTACTTTGTGGTAAGCCTATCTGATGGAATACATTACCCTTGATAGATGCTTGCACGCATGTTGTAGTGGCAGTGAGGGAGCCATTGTCAATTACAGAAGCAAAACCATTTGTATCCGAAAGTAAGCTGAGCGTTCCGTTTACGGTTAAATTATTTGAAGCATTGATGGTTAATTTTCCTAAAGGAGCAATGCTAAGATGATTACATTCATTATTGATTGAATTTACTATCGCCAGTTTATTGGCGGGAATTAAGGCATTGAATAATTTTGAAGGGATTCCATTATTCCAGTTTGCTGCATTGTTCCAGTCGCCTGAACTAGCTGTAAATGTTGTAGAATCATGATTTACATAAATGTTTGCTTCCGAAGAATTGGTTTCAGGACATCCCGCATTTTTAACTACGGCCCGATATTTCCAATTGCCCAATGCGGACGGGATTTCGGTAAAGGGATTAGCGATTGAATTAATATCAGTCCAAGAGCCATCGATGTGTGATTTCTGCCATTTGAAGATGGGAGCTGTATGATTTGTCAACGTAAGTTCGGCAGTTTCATTGCCTATAGTAATGCTATTAGTTGCACTCACACTTCCCCCAATACTTGCTGTATTTGTATTCCATGCAGTATCACTGATGCCTTGACTTAGATTGTAATATGTTCCACTGGGGCTTAGTTGTAAAAGGATGGCACGGACCATATATGTATAAGTTCCGGGGTAGATTAAACAGGAATCGCTATAAGTAGTTGCAGAAATAATATTTTGATTGATGCGAACATATTCCGGCATGCTGTCGTTTTTCATGTAAATATAATAGCCAAGAATCGAGTCAACTGAAGCTG
>CAZCBG010000031.1:0-32713 GCA_964496885.1 uncultured Bacteroides sp.
TATAGAGGGACAGTTTGCTGCGGAATAGGTGGTCTACTATGCGCGGAATATCCACTTATTACAATCGTATCGGAAATTGTAATACCATACTCTGCCACATAAGCCCTTACCCAGTAAGTGCCTGGCTGTTTTACCTCGTAGGTGGCGGCATGGCTGCTATCCTGCCATAGATAAGTGGCATTGGGTAGGTTGGGGTTTAAAATGATATTATCTCCCTCGCAAAGTTTGGCATCAGGGCCTAAGTTAATATCAAAACTGCACTCGCATACGGATACGTCGTCGATTAAGTAAAAACTACTTCTATAATGTAATTTTGTTGTATCTATAAATAAATTTGTAAAATTATCATATTTAAAATTCCCAATTGTCAAATATTCTTCATCCCCATTTGATAAGTAAAGTCCAGATATTTTTGTCCAATTTATATTATCAATAATAATACCATTATTATTTTTTATTTGAGGTAATGAATCTATCACATAACAGAATGGTAAAATTGAAGAGTTAGGTGTAATATATGAATGTGATAGATATAAATCAATGTTTTCGATAGAAATGCCAAAGTCTTTTGATAAAACGGTATTATAATAAATGCAATATTTTCTATGATTAATGAGCTTATTTTTTAATTTAACTTCAATGTATTCTCTATAATTGGAATTACCATAAATATCTGGTGCAAGATATAAAAATATCCCAACACATCCATTTCCATATAGTGGTTGATTATTTTGTAGTATATCAATTATATAATTGAATACTGAACAATTGTTTAAATAATCTGTAGAGCCTGCATTCGCATCTGTCCATGGATATGCTAAATACATTAAATCCCCATTATTAGGGCAAGTTGTATAGTCCTCAAAACCCGGATTGGGAACCAGATTGCTAGATAATAAATGTTGAGCATTTACAACTTGAAAAATAATCAACAAAAATATACTTATTAATATGAATTTCTGAAATTTCATCATACAAAAATTTAAAAAGCAGAGGAGTAAATCTCCTCTGCTTTTTTAAGAACTATTTAACAATAAGCAATTTGTCTTTAGCAATGACTTCTTCATTTATCAAAATACGGTACATATATATACCGGCTTTCAGATCTTTAGTAGAAACAGAAATAAGTTGATTACCTGTATTTAAAGGCATATTCTGAATTTTAACACCTGTAAAATTATATATTTCGAACATCGCATTTGCTTTTAATACATTATCAAATTCTATCATCACTTCATTAGTTGCCGGATTGGGATACAATTTGGCAGCATTTCTATCGGCTTCAACAGATTTAGTCGAAACTGGTGCTTTCGCAAAATCAACAAGTAAGGCTTCGTCATCCAGATTGAGTATTTGTCGGGCAATGTAAACGGCATCGCCACCTTCCCATGGTGTATATTCTGTAGCAATTGGCATTAGTATATCTATTTGTTCAGGTGATAAATTATAACTGCCTTTGGCAAAAGTAGTAAGATAAATTTCATTAACGATCTTGCGAAAATAATCAATCTGTTTTTGATCCTGAATAGTCGCATTCTTGAGCATAGCCAATGAATCCTGATTGTCTTTGATTAATGCTTCAATTTCGGCTATCTTTTCTATATTCCCTCCAGACTCTGAAGTATAAAAATCCTGATACAATACATCGCTGGCATCACCCAGATTCATAATCGAAGGATTTTCTTTGATAGCTTTATATAAAACTTCTTTATCATAGGTTTTATATTGTTCTTCCAAGGCAGCATAAGAATTGGAATCTCTGACAATATTTCCATACAATGTTTCCCTTTCATTAAGATTGATAGCAATAGTAGCTGGTAAAGGCAACGACATACAGCTGCTCTGTGCATTGATATTGTTGATAAATCCAGCAATTAAGGTATTTGTTGGGTTTGTACCAATATTATTTTGAATCTGCATATTTGTTGGTGGACTATATTTAACAAACCAGCGAACATTATATGGAGGGATTAAATTAGTTGGAACAGCCCATAGTTTGCGGAAAGCACTATAAAAAGTATCCCAATAATTACCAATCCATGCATTATCGGTATTTACTACATCAGAAACACCTTGATTTGTAATAGAAGATTGGTCGTTGAATAAGAATCCATTGAAACAATTATCGAGGGTATTGCAATAAAACTGGGTAAAATTGCAATTGCCAAAAACATTGATACCTGCTCCATATTTATTAATATATGGGTTATTAGTAATGAATGCATCTGTAGTTTGAGCAATATCAATTCCAAAGAATAAATTATCTGCAGCAGAAGAGTAATTGCTAATTGATAAATTATTATCGTAAATATTTATCCCATTACAATTGGCTGCTTTAATTGCAGAATTTGGTTTATCATATGGAATATTGTAACCATCTAAATTTATAACATTGCTGTATATTTGCACATATAAATTTGAAGAAGCTGTACTGTATGCGTTGGTTATCATTATTCCCCTGTTAATAGCATTTATGCTATTGTTGTTAACAGTGATTTTGCATTTATGTGGCTGGATATTTGATAAGCTTATGCCTGTTCGTGTGTGAGAAGTACCACTTAATGAACCCAAAATTGTATTATTTCTTACAAAAGAATCATCAAACAAATCTCTGCCTTCAACGCCAGTATTGGTTGTATTCAAGTTGTTATTATCAACTTTCAAAAGCAGATTGTATCCATAAATTCCATTGTAACAATTATAAAAATTATTACTGTATAAGCCACTACCCCCGATTTTTGACCCTTGCCATAAATAATTACCTGGGGTTAAAATAGGGTCGCCAATAGAAAATATTGCAGTAGAATTGTACTGAAATGTTGGATCAATCCCAGCAGCAGAAGTATTTAGATTTATATCAAAAAACTCATTATTATAAACATTAACAAAAGATTGTTCTGTTTTAATGCCACAAAACATATTGTTAAAATGATTCGTATAACTGCTACTGGAAGGATCACCTATCGTAAGCAAATCTGTTCTGAAAACCTCAATACCACTATAGGTTTGAACGCCCTGATAAGGATGATGAAGTAAGCTATTGCTGCCAACAAAACTATTCCCTCTTATTATACCATTATAAGGAGGAGTACCTCCTCCCGAACCCTGATAAATATATATATTCTGATAATTATCGGTAAAATCAGACAATTCAATTAAAAATGAAGATGCTTGATAAATATTTACAGCATGTTGTGCATTATGAATTCCTGAATTTTGAATATTTACATGCTGTGTATTATTGTTGGTGTATATCCCATCCCACATATCGGTGCAGCAATTTATAGTTGAACTAATATCTGTACCATTTATAATTGATAAAGTAATATTTTGTTTATTTAATATAATTTTTGAATTAGGAGAAACATATACATTTGCATTGTCAAAACTAACGTCATTTTCCATAATAAAATCGCCATTGATAATTACGGTAGAGCTGATAGGAAAAATTAATGCAGATGTGGTAGTGTAGTTGTTGAAAATATAGTTTGCATTATCATTACAGCAGGGGTAAATTTCCAAAAACCCGGAAGAGGCATCAGTAAGATAAGTTGCTGTTACAGTCAATTTTACAAAATTACAATTGGAGATACTTTGATCAAAATCAACGGTAATGCTTGTGCTGCCATTCCCATTAGAGATATTTCCTCCTGATGATAACGACCAGTTATAATAGTACAAAGGGTTAGAATTTAAAATAGTATAGGTTGTGGAATTATCACAATCATTATTATTACCTCCTATAATTGGCACAGGCATTTGGCCAAAACTGTTTGCAGAAGTGATCATAACTGCTAAAAATAAAATAGTTTTAAAAATTTTCATAAAAGTAAGGTTTTAAAAGGTGTAAAAATTATTTTTTTTCTTCCGCTTCCTTTATACTGCTCACGGGAGACTATAAAATAAAAATTTAAGCAGTTTGTTTGTGGTTTAGCTCATAGTGGTTGTAAGTTTCAATATTAAATATAAAAGATTGATGCTATTTTTCTAACAGCAAATGTGTAGCGTTAAAAGAAGTTCATTGTTTGGAAATTGCTTACAGAAGGGGCAAATATACATTGTACAAAAGGGGGATGCAAGCACACTTGCGTTTATGTGACATTCCAAAACAAATATTTTTTAATGATAACTAAATCAAAGAATTGAAAATTAGTTTTAAAAATCAAACTGTGATTTTTGAGGGATTCTTTTAACAAGAATCAATTTTAACCAATAGAAAATGATAGAAATAATTAGCTGAATAGAAAAATATTTAAGTTTTTAAATAACTTATTTTGAGCTAATTATAAAGATGGTGATCTCCCCTGCAGCTCGAAGAATCGCTGTAAAAGGCACAAATACAAGTGCTTACGATAGAAAATTTATTATCTATTGTTATCAAATTTTCTATCGTTTTTTATTTCTTTGAATTTCAATTAATTGTATTCATAAATTTGCTATGAATAGAAAAGATAGAAAAATTAAACAGAATAATATGCTTTTAGTAATTCTATAACTGTTTCATTTTCAGATGTTTTATTTTTACGAATTTAATTTATATTCACAAAAGCCATATTCGTAATGTACTTGAATATTGCCCAATTATCCGTATTTGATTTTAAATAGTATTGTTCCCAGGGTTTTAGCGTTTTGTATTTCTCTTTATAATGTGCTCTCTTACATCTTCTGCATAAGCATTTATCATTCCTGCATGAAAATCCAACAAACGTTTAAAATCCTCATAATTAAAATAATTATTATGATAGGAGTTCTCGGTGATAAAAACTGCCTTCTCATAGTTAAGACTATCTTTTCCTTCCAGCATGCTTTCTAGGGCATTGTTTGCTTTATAAAAACTTTCTATGAAGCAATCCTTATTATTTGTTTGCCCATAAGAGAAATGAAATATTTATTTTTATGACATTTTTAATTTCTACCTCTAACTTCCTTGTAACAATTTTCCTTTTTCTTATTGAGTTAAGATCAGAAGTTCCTCTAACTTCATTAACTTTTCCCATTTCAACTTCCTTTTCCTCATTTTTGATATTCAAAATATAATCTGTAGCTTTCTGAGCCTGTGAACTGGCATAGACAATAAATTTCTTGTCATTTTTAAGGTGTCCTAACCAGTGTTGGATATAGGAAGTATTGTTTTCTAACTGTTCAATCGGTATTCCTGTATGGGATTTGAGATAAGAAGCTCCCATTTCAGCCGTTAATTCTTCAATGGCGTACTTTTCAGAACGCATCCCCTGGCTTTCAATAAGTTCTTTTCGGTTTAATCTTTCATTATGTCCAGTACTATGAACCATTTCATGAAATAAAGTGCCGTAATAATCTTCACTTTTCTCGAAAGTCTCAAATTTAGGCATATTCACATAGTCATTTAAACGATTGTAATAAGCCTGTTGCTCCTTATGCTGAATATTTGGTCTTTTAGTAGGCATTTCATCTATGACTTTCTCACAACATTCAATAGGATTGTTGTTGTGTTCAATAGGTTTTGGTATTTTTTCTATTGGAATGCCTTCGCATTGAGATATATTGAAAACCCTGTAATATCTGAGCATGGGTATCTTTTCTTTTTCTTTCGTTTCCTCATTTTCCTTTTCCAGCCATTTCCAAAAAATGACTTCATGGGATTTTTCACCTTTTTTAATTGTAGCTCCCAGCTCTTTTGCCTGATTAAAGGTTAAATAATAATTCTGTTCATAATTTAAGGCTGATAACAGCCATACATTAACGCCCTTGTATTGCTTGCCACTAATTAAGTTTTTAGGTAGTCCAGCTTCGGTCCAGGTCTGATGCCAGGGCACCACACCCTTTTCAAGGTGTTCGATGATACGATTGGTAACGATGCTATAAATATCGCTTATGTTATTATTTGATTGATGTTGCAAGGTATTTAAAGATTACGTTTGATAATTTTACTTCTTTGTTTTCTCATACTTTCAATTTCATTTCTTTTATCATGGAATTTATCCAAATCTGTTAGTCTTTCCTCTGTAAATCCCAGACGGTTAATTCTGAACTTTTTATTGTTGTATATAATCCCTGTTATCTTTCCTCCCCTGATATAAGTAGTTAGTCCTGATTCTTGGAGGGTGGAATAAAAATCATCTCTTGAGCTTGCTTTCTTGTAGCAAGTTTTTAATATTCCAATCAATTGTTCCTTGCCTGTTGCCCTCCCTGTTCTTAACTTTAATTGATATTCTTTATCAGAGAGGGCTATTCTTTTTTTTCGTTTCCGTGATTTACCAGAGATTTACTCAATTCAGGATATTTTTGAATTTGATACTCCTGTATTTGCTTTTTGACTTTTTGCAATTCTGCTTTGGATAACCGCATGGCTTTACCGGAGTGATATTCTATTCCTGAAGTACAGACGTGAATATGATAATGTTCTTTGTCAAAATGAGGTACGGCAACAAACATCCCTTTGTCATTGCGCATTTTCATATATTGCCTTGCAATATCCTCAAGCTTTTCCAAGGTGATTTTTGTTGCATCTTCTCTATGGAAACTGATAATTTCGTGGGTAAGGATGACAGAGTTTTGTCGTTTCATTTTACGAAAGTTTTCGTTTTCTCTGAATTGCTTTACCCATTCATTGATGTCATTGCCTTTTAAGTTATGAGATACAGTAAAACTATAGCCTTTCTCATCAAAAAGCCTGTCTTTTTTATTAAGCATATAGTTGAGTACTTTTTCAAATGAATTGCTATTTTTATGTGATTTGATTTTGATGATCATGGTTGGATTGTGTTAAGAGGGATAATAATTCTTCCTTTAACTTTGGATTCTCTTTTGTTTCCTTTTTTACTAATTCTTCCAGAGTATAAGGGTTTCGTAAAATGAAATGAATATCAGTTTCCAGTTGCATGATGCGTTTTTCTATCCTTTCATATTTGAACTCTCTTTGAAAACTGAACCTTTCCTTTTGCTTTACCATCGCTTGGATTTCATTTAAACATTGGGCTAAAACTTGCTCAATTTCTGCTATCTGGTATTTATCAGGCACTATGTATGTTTTATCGATATAAGCCATTACTGCTGACTTCAAAAAAGATGTGACCTTCATCTTATGTTGTCTGGCAGTATAGGCTAGTTTTAATTGCTCCCCATTTTCATCTGAAAAGCCTATGGTGTATTCCTTTCGCTTTGCCCTTACTTTCCGCTTATGGAGGGTAAAATACTGTTTACGATAGGCTTTTTTAGCTTGTTTGATTTCTTCATCATTCCCTCTTTCCAATACCCCCAATGCATCAAGGTATTCCCACATTCCCCCTTTATGTTTGCCATTATTGCGCATCTTCTTTTTTCTTAATTTCTAATGGGAGTATGGGAATTTGCTCAATGGTGGATTCATTTACCATGTCATTCATTTCGATTTTGCTGTAATCTCTGTATCGAAAATTTTTGTAAAAGGGGTGAAGTCGTATTTTTAATGGTGGATGATGTCCGCAGATAAGCAGGGCTTTTTTGATATCAAGCATACGGATTTCATCATTGGTCATTAAGCTACGGACAACTTTATGTCCTTCCTTGTCCTTAAATTCAAACTTACCTAAAATTCGTTCAAGCTCAGTCGCTGTTTCCAGTGATTGTCCGGTGAAAAACATTTTGGCAAAGCAATTGGCTTTGATGCCGTCGGCATCATACTTGCCGTAATGATGGATAAGTTGATTAAAATCCTGCACCAAAAGCATGATACCGGAACGATGTTTTCGAACATTGGCAACGGCCAAAGGAAGTGTAGGTAGATTTAAAGAACTGGCTTCGTCAATTAATAAGAAAATATCCTGTTCGTGATCTTTAGGAAATCTGCCAAGTAAAAAGGAGAAAAACTGTTCAAAGAAGATGGAAGTAAGGACACTGTAGTATTTTTGGTCGGCGACTGAATTTTGAATGTATAAGGCTGTAGGAGTGTCCCTGAAAGATTGAAAATCGATATTATCAAAACTACAAACTTTAGCAACAGCTTCATCGTTAAAAATTTGAAGTGCCGCTTTGCACGTTGCAATTACACCACTGATAACCTTATCATCGTAAGAAATGAAGCTTTTATATTCTGCAAAAAGTACATCATCAGCATGTTCTGAAAATAGTGCATCAACAGATTCAGGACTACCACCCATACGGTTTAATAATTGTCTTACATTGTATAGGGTTTGGTATTCACTATCCTGCTTTTTCAGAATGTTTATCAGCATACTTATTAATGCAACTGCCTGTATATTCCAGTAGGGATCTTTTGAAGATTCACCCATAGCAGTTTTTACTAATATTGATGATATTTTTTGAATATCGGAAGTAGTATATATTCTGTTTAATGGATTATAACCGGAGGATTTTTCGGGATTGGTAAAATTAAGTATCCTGATTTGATAGCCTTTATGGTTTAAATAACCGGCAGTTTTACTATATAGCTCACCACTGGGATCATGGATGATAAAACTACCTTTCATCTTAAAAAGGCTAGGAATTAGCACCACAGAGCTTTTCCCGACGCCTGTACCTCCTACTACTAAAGCATTCTGATAGGATGATTTCCGATTTAAGCTTTTACTACCACTTAGACAAAAACCATGATTGAAAGAGGAAAGCAAAGAGGAAGATAAACCAAAACTGGCTTTGTGTTCTTTGTTATCACTACTGAATATAAATTCAATTACTACATCTATTACAGTGAAAATTCCTTTAAAAATAGCTGTAATTATGTATAGGATTTGTTTTAATGTTTTCATGATGATTTAATGAGAATAAAGTTTTTTTATATAGGAACTGAAATGGTGGAGTGTAATTTCGACAAGATTAAGCACTACCCAAAGAAGAAAGAAGAATAGTTTCATCAACAGTTTTAATAAAAACTTAAGTATTTTCAGTAAAAATTTTAAAATATTCTTCATGGCTCAATGTTTTAATTCAGGTTTGCAGTAATTTCAACAACAGCTCCATTGCTTTCAAATAACTGTTTATAGAAGCCTGAGACTATGCTGAAAGCATTATCCTCTTCTGTATTATTCGGTTGGTAGATGATATATATTTTTATCCCATTCAGTTTATTTAACTTAGTTTGGGATTCAAAATATTGTTTCATCTTTTCGGGTTCTGCTTTAATGCTATGCAATACATTATCATCATAGAAGGATATTTTATCGGTATTTTCCATCATATCACTGTAGATAAGCATAATTTCTGTGGTTGCAGAACTATTGCTCATTCTGTTTAATTCCTTGGCAACTGGCATATAAATTGCAGAATTATCTTTTCCTGGAGTTTGATTTTCGGATGCAGTTATGATAGTAGCAACTTTTGCATTAAAGGCTTTAATTTCATCCTTACGTTTAAAATCATTCCGTAAGAAAAAGCTTTTAGTACCAATACTTGCTAGATTGATGGTATTGATGTTTAAGTCGGTTACTTCAATAAATCTGAATACCCCTTCATTCCATTTATCTTTTGTAAAATCATACAGGTGCAGGATGGATTCTGAATTTGGTTTGGAAGTGAAAGTGTCTGTCAGGTCACGAATAACTGAGATTTCAGTTTTATTGGTATGGCTGTTTTGATTCAGCCATACCAATGATAGTGATGTAATCACTAATGATAAAATAATATAGATTAATGTTTTCATGATTCTTTAGTATTAGGGGGATTTAAATAATTTTCAAAACGTTGATTAATGTTTAATTCAGGAATGGGTTTGTTAAAACAATCCGGGATTTTTCGGTCACCTCGGTAAAGTAAATTTGTTTTAATGAAGATAGATATCGCATTGTTGTAAAGTTTTATCACTTCATCAACCTTATTCTCCCTGTAAAACAGTATAAGATTTATAGCTGCAGCTTTTTTATTCAATTCATGATTAAGCTTCGTTATATGGTCGTTATTTATTCTTATCTGTTTTTCATTTTTAGCAAGTTCAGTTTTAAGCCTCTTGTATTCAACATATCTTTTCCTTTGATCACTGGTAGGCCAATATTTACCGGCAACTATGGCTGTTGCTATAAAAAAGAAATAGTTGAAAATGATAAAAGCTGTGGTTCCGATACTGCTGGCTCCTTCTTTTTCAAGTACAACTGATCTCATTTGTCCTAAGATGTAAAAGACAGGTAACATCAATAAAAGTACAGATATTATTACCATCCTTTTCGTTTTGATATTAATTATTTTCCTGACCTGAGTTCCGAAAATATGAGCCAGTACGATAATGGTTAATGTAATGGGAATGGCTAATAACATTGAGAAAAGGAGATTATCACCGAATGCCTGAAAAGCTATCGTATTGAAAGTGGATTCTGACAAAAACAGAAAGAATGAAATTATCAGGACGATATTAATTTTTGTATTGATATCTTCAATGTTTAAATTGTTGATATCTGTCCTCAGGTTTTGATTCAGTTGATTTAATCTTTCATTCTCTGCCTTAATGCGGTATTCTTCCTCCATCACTTTATTCCTTTCTGAATTAAATTCCGGTATATGGGATTGAATCTGAACTTTGTCATCCAGATATGGAATCATGCTTTCACATTGGGTTTTTATCTCACCTATATAAGGTAAAATATCATCCCCCATTGATTGGGGTTGGTCACGCTCACCAAAAGTCTTAGCAACTTTCTGTGCATGTTCGGGGATTTCTTTTTGTTTGCCTTTGAAAAAGTGTTCAGCATCATTGTTGATGTATTTTTGCACTTTGTAAATTTTTGAAATTTTTTTCATTGTTGTTAAGATTTGTGTTAATAATTTTTGATGTTGTTTTAAAGTTTGTTTACATTTCAATATCCATGTCCTGATTAAGGTCATCTCCTTGTTCACGTATATCCTGTATTTCATCCATTCTTTCTTCAGTTTTGTCCTGTATGGAATTATTTTCAGGTTGAGTAGAGTCCTTTGATGAGGGTTGGTCAGGATTATCCTTACTTCCCTTATCTTTTGCAGTAGATTCAGCTTGCTTTGCATCCATCTGGTGTTCGGTCTTCAGATTCTGCACTTTTTGCTGAGATTTGTCTTTTGCTTTATCACGCAATTGGTGGATTTCCTGTTTGCGTTCCGTAGGGTGTATCTGCTTTTCCGGATTGGTCTTTTTAACCTTTGGAATCTGTGCAGACCTGATTTTTTCAGCTAAATTCACTCCATGATTTTGAAATTCCTTTTTTAACAGATGCAGTTCTTTTACATCAGTAAAAACCGGATTTCCTAAGGCATCTGTGGCGCAGAAGTTGAAATGGTTTTCTTCCTTGTTAAAGGATTTAGTAATGTATCCGATGGCTATCCATTCTGATTTGTTAGCTTCATCGGATTTGGATTGAACTTTTTGTTCAATCTTAATTGAATACTGGCCTCTTGAGGCCTGTGGGTATTCAATAAATCGGGTATTGTTTGTAAATTTAAACATAATTAATAATGAATTAAGTGAATAATGACAGGTGCAATATTGTTGTCACCTGAAGGATTTTCTATTATCAGTGAATATTCATAAACTTGAAGCATAATAACTTTGGTTTAAATGTGAATTCAGGTCAAAATTATATCAGTAGCAGGGCATGGTAAGAGCATGCTTGCATGCATATTGAATAAATCTGCTGTAATAAAAATGTGATGGAAAGACTTAATTGGGAAGGCTTGTTTTAATAATTTTACAGGTGTAAAATCGGAAATGAAAAAGTGAAGTGCTGGAAAATGAATGAAAAAATGTTGATTTCAGTGGGGAAAGACCATTTCAATTAGTTGATAATAAAGCTGAAATACTTTATTATCAACTAAATTCTTCTTAAGTATCAAAGTTTTTAGGTTATAACCGAAAAAAGTATAAAATTTGATAAGTTTTTCGACTATACTTCTGTTGGATTTCTGTAAAATATTTTATTTAACATCTGTCTAGCCTGTTTCTGCATGGTTAAGATTATCATTTTTATAGGTTTAAAAGACCAAATGTGACTTAGTGCTGGCTTTCATTTCTTTTTCTTGGTGCAATTATAAAGCAATTATAAAGCAATTGGTGCAATTGGTCTCATGTTTATAATACATGTACCAATTTTAGAGATCTTGGCACACAGGTTTAAGGCTCTTTTCATTTATTTTATTTCAATCGAAATTCACAAACCGATTTAATATGCGTCATTTAGCGTTATTATGGCGTTATTGGCGTTACTATGCAAGAGTATAAAAAGCACCTCCTTCTTTTATTCCGGAACTTTTTAAGATTGCTTTTTCTACTAAGTCTGACAATAGATGTTATATTTACAAATCCAGTAAAATTTCAATCTATAAACAAGGTGCTTTAATTCATAGTTTCAGAAGAATTTGGGAAATAAAAGATCAAAATTTCAGCTTGTAACTATCTTCGGATTCTTTAAAAGCATTACGAGATTCCAAATAATTTTGCATTTCATCTATATCTCCTCCTGTAATGGTTTCGCTAAATTGATGGATTCTATCAAGCATTTTTATATACGGTTCAGGATCTCTTTGTCGGGAAAGTTTTCTTAAAGATAACAAATAATCCTCCCTATACACCGTTGGTATCAATATTTTAGATTGATTATTTGCAACTAATTCTGAATTCATAAATAGTCTGGCAGTACGTCCATTTCCATCTATAAAGGGATGAACTTCACTTATCAAGAACATTATATATGCTGCTTTTGCAAAAGGATCTCTCAATGCTTTGTAATACTCAAAGCCTTGTTCCAAAGTTCCTCTGACTAAGGTAAAATCTACAAAATATGTGTTTCCCGCATGATTATTCTTGTTTTTAAACTCACCCGGCAAATAATAAGGTCTTCCTTCCATTAATATTTTATGACGGGTTAAAAGTAATTCTATAAAATGTGCATAATTTTCAGGAACAATTCCGATGTTATTTATTGAAGAAACTATTTTATACGTGCCTAAAATATCATGTGAATCATCAGGTCTGCTAGGTAAAGGTATCCCTGATTCTATAATATTTTTTGCATCAGATATTTCAAATTTTGTTCCTTCAATATAATTTGAAAAATAACTTTCAAAAAAAGCAAAATTCCGGAAAGATTTAGATGTATCGTTTTTTTCAGGGCGATCAGGAAATGTTTTTGTAATTAGAGATTGAAACAGTATTTCAAATATTCTTTTTCTTTCACGATCATAAGGGGAACCGATTGCTCTTGCAATAGCAATTTTTGATTTTAAATTAGTGACCGGTTTTGTCGATAAAAGAGCACTAATTATAGTATTGAGTCTGTTAAATTCGTTTTGCATATTTAGCTTGATTGAAATATCCCTGGAACGATCTCTGACTTTATTTAATTCACTTTCGCCTTTAACCATGATAATAGATTCTAATTTTTCTTCTATTTCAGGAATTGTTAAGGTTTTAGATTCAGCACCGGGTTTTTTGCTAATTTGAAAATTTTCTAATAATGCACGTTCAAATTGTGAAGCAAATAGAGTCCCATAAAACAAATTGTCTCCTTCAATAGGTGGATTTCCTTCCAGCAAACTAATAGTAATACCGGGCAATGTGATTTTTTTTGTATAAGTATAGGTCAGAAAAATTATATTTTTTGAAGTAGGCTTAAACTCAATTGCACTTCGATGACTTAATAATGCACCTGGGTAAAGATGGCTCAATATCTCAAATAAGTTTGTTCTGATAATATCTGCCGGATTATCATTAAGGTTTGCTGAATAAATCTTAGGGGCAATTTTCCTGATCAAGCCATTATCAAGTAATTTTTTAGTCTTCCTGATTTCAATAGAGTTAGAAGAAGCAAAAATGATATCTTTATAATATACTTTTGAGTTATTTTCCATAATAAAATATTTTAAACCCCAAAATTACATAATTTTTACAAGATAATACACAATTATCAATAATTTTTCCAAAATAAATAATTTTTCCAGAATATTTCAAATCGATAATTATTTTCTAAAATAATATCATTTTTAGAATAAATTTTCTAAAATAATGATTTCAGAAAGCTGTAAAAAAACTCAGAAAAATCAGTAAAAAGTGGAGTGCTGAAATTTGTTGAATTTTGCCAAAAAATGCTGTTTCAATTAGCTGATAATCAAGAGTTCTGGAATAGCTCTATGGGACTTAAAATCCTGTGACCATTGCGGTCGTGCGGGTTCAAGTCCCGCCCGGGGTACAGAAAGCCTGTTATAATCGATTGATTATGATAGGCTTTTGTCTTTATAAGATACAAATTCCATTATTATTTGGATTTTGCTTTTATTTTTGTGCTCGATCAAATATACAGTTCAATAATACGGGTAGGATTATTTTTATTATCGTATTCTATAATTTTGAAAAGAATTTCCTTTTTTTCTGAAATTAAATTTATAAGCAATCCCAATAGATGTAAATGAGTAAATATCATAAGCAAAACCACTTTTGTATGCGTCGAGATAGTCACTACTGGTAAATGCCCAGGTGTTCTCAAGAATTAAAGCCAATTGTTCTGAAATTTTAATTGTCATATTAAATCCGGTTTTTAAAATTAACTCTGTTTTTCTTCCAACTTTATTGTTATTAATATCATACCCAACTGTACTTAAGGTACTGTCAGTGCTTATTTTTTTAAGAATACTATTGTAATTATATAATCCTAAACCTAAAAGACCATGTATTTTAAGCTTTCTTTCAGAATTAAACCCTGCAGAAAGTGTTGAAATATCAATAAGACCTGATATATTGTATTCAAAAAAATCAGCTTTAAAATATCTGTTATTTGAAGGTTGATAACCTTCAATATTTCCTATCAAAAAATTATTTTCTATACTTAAAAAAGTGTTTAATTCTTTCCCTAAACCGATTTCATAAGCCGGGCTGATTTTTAAATGTCCATTCGCGTTTTCTTGTACATCGCCCCATTGCATTGTTACCCCAACATTAGTTTTTGCATACCATTTATCACAAAAATGAATATTTCCAAAACGTTGACCCTTTAGAATGGTTGTTGAGAATATTAAAATTAAAAAAAATAAATACTTTTTCATTTGTTTTAGTGTTAAATATTAAAAAAATTCGAACGCTACAACCATTCCTAAAAAAAAACGATTCAAATTTTCTTAATGGCATCAATACTTAAATTGAAGTCATTAATAAATAATAACAAAATAATTTATTAATAAGTTCAATCATAATTGAAATAATGCCGGTCAAAAATAGGTTGCCTGATTACAGTAATTAGTTTCAAAAACGATAGTGAGTTGGAGTACTACATATTTTATTTCGACATTAAAAGAACCATCATATTTAATTTAAGAATGAATTACCACAGTTCAAAGTTAGAACAGTAAACATCGGATTACATTATACAATATTTTAATAAATTGTATAACAGCTTTTTAGTTCATTAATTGGGTGGGATTTTCGTTAATACTTTTAAATGGAATACTATATAGTCTATTTAAATTTCAACTTCCATATTCTGACTCATATCTTCATCTTGTTAACGAAACGTCTATTGCGATATACATAATAATACAGTGTATATTTGTTTAATTTAAAATTTGACTAATTAAATTCAGCTCAACTAATATCCAACTTTCTTTAAACATTCAAAAATAATTTCATTAAAAATATATCAGAAATATTAACTTTGCCATTGTTTCATAAATTTATTTATTATACAGGAGAGCAGTTTCTATGAAAAATGTAAAATTTATACTGAGCTTAATCGTCATGCTGTTTGCTTATGGATGGGCAAATGCACAATTTGAATCACAATGGCGGGGTATCAAGCGCGATGGTATTTATACTGAAACCGGATTGATTAAACAATGGCCTGCCGATGGTCCGAAAATCCTCTGGCACTTTGATGAACTGGGCAAAGGTTTTACTTCTGCTATTGTTTACAACGATAAAATTATTAGCTCCGGAATGTTGGACAGTACAGGCTATGTTTTTGCACTGGATCTCAAGGGGAAACTAATCTGGAAAACAGCTTATGGTACCGAGTGGACCGAATCCTGGCCAGGCTGCAGATCTACACCTACTGTTTTTGAAAATAAAATATATGTAAGCTCCAGTTTCGGAAAAGCAGTCTGTATGAATGTTGCCGATGGAAAAATACTTTGGAACATTGATTTAGGAAAAGCCTTTGGGGCTCAGCCACCCAAATGGGGCATCGTTGAGTCACCTTTAATAGTGGACGATAAGGTCATTTTTACGACCGGTGGTAAAGAAAAAAATATCGTAGCATTGAACAGGCTGGATGGAAAAACCATCTGGACTTCTGCTGGTGCCGGCGAATTAACCGCCTATTGCTCACCATTGTTGATTCATCACAATGGGAAGCAAATCATTTGCACGCTGACTGCTAACTCTGTGCTAGGCATTGAAGCCGAAAGCGGTAAAGTATTGTGGACTTATCCCAAAAAGAATACCTGGTCGGTACATGCCAATACACCTCTTTATTTCGATGGACAGATTTATGTAGTGAGCGGTTATGGCTCAGGTGGAATAATGCTGAAACTTGCTGACGACGGAAATTCAGTAACTGAAGTTTGGAACAATACTACCCTTGATAACCAGATGGGTGGAGTTGTATTGTTGAATGGCTATTTATATGGTTCAGGTCAAAATACTAAAACCTGGCAATGCCTCGATTGGAAAACCGGCATCTTAAAATACGAGACCAATGCATTGGGAAAAGGAGTAACCATTGCCAACGACGGATTATTATACTGCTATGGTGACAAAGGCGATTTTTCACTTGTGAAACCGACTGCAACTTCATTCGAAATCATCAGCAAAATTAAGATTACGTTGGGTTCCGATTATCACTGGGCACACCCACTCATTAAAAATAAAATTTTATACATGCGCCATGGCAATGTCATGATTGCTTATTCATTAGCTGAAGAATAATAAACCATGCAAGGAAAAAACCCAGGAAAATTTATAGTAATTTTTCTTGCGTTAACTGGCATTACTGTTTTTGTATTGTGGTTAGGCTATAATCCTGTTAAAGATTTTAAAGCAAGCATTCCGGGCCAGGACCACAGACCTCCGCACACAACAGATAGCAATACAGTGGTTCATATTGGTGAGAATTTTACATTTCTGAAAATATTCACTTCAGACCTCAATGGGAAATGGCCTCATTTTCGTGGAGCCGATTACGACAACATCAATAAGGAAAAGATAAAACTGATTGATCATTTTGGGAAAGAAGGTCCTAAAATACTGTGGAAGGCAGATATGGGCGAAGGACATGCTGCTGCTGCCATATACAATGGGAAAGTTTATGTGCTTGATTACAACGAAGCCAAAAAAGCGGATGTATTAAAATGTATGTCACTCGAAACTGGAGAAGCGCTTTGGCGAAGATCCTACAGCGTTCATATTAAACGCAATCATGGCATTTCGAGAACTATACCTGCAGTTACCGAAAAATATATTGTTAGCTTAGGGCCTAAAGGGCATGTAATGTGTGTAAGTACTGACAAAGGTGATTTTCTATGGGGAATTGATCTTGAAAAGGAGTATGCTGCAGAAATCCCTTTCTGGAATACCGGACAATGCCCCTTGATTGAAAATGGGATTGCCATTATTGCACCCGGAGGCACTTCTCTGGTGATAGGGGTAGATTGTTCCACCGGGAAAACAGTATGGAAAACACCCAATCCCGACAAATGGAAAATGTCACATTCATCTATCATGCCCATGACTTTCGGTGGTAAAAAGATGTATGTATATTCTGCTATCGGAGGAGTATGCGGCATTTCTGCAGAAGGAAATGATGCAGGAAGTACATTATGGAAATGCAGTGAGTTTGGACCAAATGTTGTGGCTCCTTCTCCTGTTATATTAAACGATGGAAAAATATTAATTACAGCAGGTTATGGTGTTGGAGCGATATTGCTTGAATTACATACTGATGCAAATGGTTTCAAAGTGAAGACGCTGCAAAAATATCTTCCTACCGAAGGAGTTGCTTCGGAACAACAAACACCGGTTTTTTACAAAGGCTTTTTATTTGCTATACTTCCAAAAGACGCAGGAGGTTTACGCGATCAGTTTGTATGTTGTAATCCGTCCGATTGTAAAAAAATACTTTGGAGCAGTGGAAACAATTTCCGTTTTGGATTGGGGCCTTATATTGTGGCAGATGGAAAGTTTTTTATACTAAATGATGAAGGAAGCCTTACAATTGCTGAAGCAACTTCCACTAAATTTGCACTCTTGAGTCAAACTAAAATTATGGATGGACAAGATGCATGGGGCCCTATAGCCATTGCAGATGGCAAGCTGATTATGAGAGATTCTAAACAAATGATTTGTATTGACATTAGAAAATGAAAAAGGAATTTATAATTGTATTTTTGGTAATACTGATAGTAGCAGTTATTGCTTTTATGGTAAACGATTTATTCTTTTCAAAGAGCAATCAGGAAAATCCTTACGAACTGAGTACTGATAGTTTGAAAAAATTAAATCCAAATTTAATTGGCTATAAAGAGATCTATCAGATTCAGACAGCTATGGATGAACTGAATGGAATTGCCATCGACAAAAACGACAATATCGTTATTGCTGGCAGTAAATTAATTGTTTATGATCAAAACTATAAAGAAATTAAATCCTGCAATTTGGCTGAAATAAGCAATTGTATTGCTATGAACTCAAAAAACGAAATATTTATGGGTGTGAATAGTCATATTGAAGTTAGGAATATGGAGGGTGAATTGCTCAGACGATGGAAATGCGGAAACAACGAGTCGATACTGACAGGAATAGCAGTGGATGATGCAAATGTTTTTGTGGCTGATGCTGCAGAAAGATTGGTTCATCAATACGATGTAAATGGAAAGTTTATCAATAATATTGGCAAAGAGGATAGTCTAAACGGAGTTCCTGCAGTTATAATCCGAAGTCCGTTTTTTGATGTTGCCATTGGACGCGACAATGAAATCTGGATGGTAAATCCAGGGATGTATCAATTGGAAGCTTTTGATAAAAAGGGAAATATGAAATCCAGCTGGGGAAAACCTTCTGACGAAATAGATGGGTTTTGTGGATGCTGTAACCCTACCAATATTGCTTTGCTTTCAGATGGCTCGTTTGTATGCAGCGAAAAAGCAATCCCACGAGTAAAAATATATTCTCAGTCAGGTGTTTTTTCCTGTGTGGTAGCCGCGCCCAATCAGTTTGAAGATGGCACTAAAGGCTTGGATCTTGCAGTGGATTCAAAAAACAGAATTTATGTTCTGGATCCAGTTAGAAAGCAAATCAGGGTTTTTGAAAAAAAATAAAGATGTAAAAAGGATGTACAGAAGAGACTTTATCAACAATATGGCTAGAGCTTCAATCCTGATAGGTTTGACTGTGATGAGCGGAGTGCTTTTGTTTAAAAACGAAACAGATGAAGAATGCGACTTTCAGTTTGTCTGTAGCAAATGCCGCAATCTTTCAAGTTGCAGTTTGCCTGAGGCAACTAAATTTAAAGAAATCAATAGTTTAAAATAAATTATTAAATGAGTCCGGAAACCAAGATTCCAGAAATTTCACGTCGCGAATTCTTCCGCAAAGGTATGCAATGGACCATATTGCTTGGCATCGGAGGAATTACTGTTGGCCTTATTTCAAAGACCATGGCTGACAAAACGGTATGGCAAATTGATACAAAAAAATGTACCCAATGCGGTAGATGTGCCATGAATTGCATCAAGAAACCTTCAGCAGTTAAGTGTTTTCATGGCTACGACCTTTGTGGTTACTGCGATTTATGCGGAGGGTATTTTAAACCCGGGACCAAGAATTTAACGACTGCTGCCGAAAATCAACTTTGTCCCACAGCGGCCATTCAACGTAAATTTATTGAAGAACCCTTTTTTGAATATGATATTGATAAAGCCTTGTGTATAGGATGTGGAAAATGCGTGAAAGGCTGTGGTGCTTTTGGCAACGGATCCCTTCAGTTGCAGATTGATCAACATTTATGTGACAACTGCAATGAATGTTCAATTGCCCGTGATTGCCCCTCAAATGCAATATCCCGTGTAAATTCTAAAAAAGCATATCTGATGCAGGGATTAAAAGCTCACAATGAATGGAAAAACAAATTATAAAGCGTGTAAATGAATAAATTCAGAACCATAGCGATTTATTTATTGTTTGTAGTGCTCACATTGCAAGCCTTCGATCTGTCTGCAAAAAACCGCTTTCCAAAACCTGAATTTGAATCGGGGCATACCCAACCCGTAACCATAACACCTTCACCCAGAGCTATTTTATTTGAATATTTGGATGTAATCGTTTTACTAGCTGGTCTTTCACTAATCAGCTGGTTCATTTTGAAAAAACGTTCCCGTAAAGCTGTTTTTTGGATGTCGGTTTTTGCAATTCTTTATTTTGGATTTTACCGGGAAGGATGTATTTGTTCGATAGGTGCAATACAAAACATTGCATTGGCCCTCTTTAAATCCAATTACAATATTCCGCTGACCGCTTTGCTCTTTTTCGTGATTCCTATAATCTATACCCTCTTTTTTGGACGGACTTTTTGTGCAGGAATATGCCCACTTGGTGCCTTACAGGACATATTAGCTTTTCGTCCTATGCCCATCAAAGCATGGCTCGAAAAAGCACTTGGAATCATCCCATTTATTTATCTCGCATTGGCTATTCTTTATGCAGCCACAGGCACTGACTTTGTCATTTGCCGTTACGATCCTTTTGTAGGGTTTTACAGAATGGACGCCAGTTTTGCAATGTTTATCATAGGTGGATTATTCTTATTAATAGGAGTTTTTATTGCCCGCCCCTATTGCCGTTTTTTATGCCCTTATGGTGCTTTGCTAAATATAGTAAGCCGTTTTTCATTCAGACACATGGCTATTACACCTGCTGGTTGTATTAACTGCAGACTCTGCGAAAATGCCTGCCCTTATGGTGCTATCAATATGCCGGCAACAGTTAGAGAAAAAGAAAAAACAGAAATCCAGGTCAGACGTTATATTTTATTGAGCATCATCGTTCCCTTACTGGTATTTACTGGTGGCTATATTGCTTCAAATTTTCATGAAAATCTGGCCATGGTTCATCACAAAGTAAAGCTAGCCAACGAAATATTGAACAATACAAATTATGGAGTTGTTGGGAAAGATGCCATTGAAATTACTGCTTTTAAATCATCCGGACAAACCACGGACCAGTTATACACCGAAGCTGCTGGAATTTTGAATGAATTTTATATTGGAAGCTGGTTTTTTGGTGGATTTATTGGCTTGGTTTTTGGTTTGACATTGATAGGATTGTCTGTTTTTAAATACCATCCCGATTACAGCCCCAATAAAGCTACTTGCCTGAGTTGCGCAAGGTGTATGAAATATTGTCCTGTTTTACCTGAAAAAAAATGATAAAAGAGAATCTACAAAAAAACGCTCAACTCCGCTTCTGGAAATCTGTACTGGTTATTGCAGGGGTATTCTCATTTGCTATTTGTATTCTGATGATAACCAATTATTTTCAGATGAACAGCTCAGATCCTGTCAATACAAAACTAATTAATACACTGGTTGAAAAATTAAACAAAACACCTGACGACCTGGCACTAAGAAATGAAATCCGTACAGTGGATTTATTGGCAAGAAAAGCTTATTTTACATCACAATGGCAAATCAGGTATGGAGGCTATTTGTTTTTGCTAAGTTGTATATTGATATTAATTTCAGTGATAAAGATGGATGCACTGAATAATAAAATTCAAGCAATATCAATCGTAAAAACTGACAACCTACCGGATACTCAAAAAACAGCAAGAAAATGGATAACAATTGCAGGGAGTATGCTTGCCATTCTTACTTTGTTTTTCGCATTTCTTACGCATAAAGACTTAGGAAATAAATTTTCTCAAAAAAACCATACAGCAAACAATAAAGCTATCAACGACTCAACACAAATAAGTGTAAATCAGATATCCAAAAGCGATACATCTTCGCAATTATTAGATACTTCATTTACAAAAGCAGTTCAGACCGGCAATGTGCTTGATTTTCCTACATCGGAAATGAAAAATAATTTTCCTTCCTTTCGAGGACCAGGGGGAAACGCGATTGCCTATCAGAAGAACCTTCCTATTAGCTGGGATGGTGGTAGTGGAAAAAATATAAGATGGAAAACTACAATTCCTCTTCCGGGATTTAATTCACCCGTTGTATGGGGCGACAATGTTTTTTTGAGCGGAGCGGATGCATCCAAACAAAAAGTCTATTGTTTGGATAAAAATTCAGGAAAAATACGCTGGGCTGTTGAGGTAAATAAAATTCAGGGGTCTCCCTCAAAATCGCCAAAAGTAACTGAAAATACAGGTTATTCAGCCCCTTCTGTAACAACAGACGGCGAAAAAGTATTTGCTATCTTTGCAACGGGAGACATTATAGCAATTGATATGAGCGGGAAAAAAGTCTGGGCAAGAAATTTAGGACTGCCAGTGAATCATTATGGTCATTCCTCTTCATTAATGTTGCATGAAAATAAATTAATTGTTCAGTACGATCAAAGCAATGCTGCGAATCTTTACGCACTGTCCACCCAAACCGGCAAAACAGTATGGACAACTTCACGAAAAGTAAAAATTTCTTGGGCATCTCCTGTAATCGTAAATACAGGCTCAAGAGTTGAAATTCTCTTGATTGCAGAACCCTGCGTTGCATCTTATGATCCTGCAACAGGAAAAGAATTATGGAAAATCGATTGTACTTCAGGTGAGGTGGGCCCTTCGGTGGCTTATGCCAATGGTATAGTATTTGCCCTTAATGAATATGCAAAATTAGTAGCCATACAATGCGGAACTCAACCCAAAATATTATGGGAAAACAACGATTATTTGTCAGATGTTCCAAGTCCTGTAGCTACAGATAAATACCTTTTTGTGGTAACCAGTTATGGTGAAGTGGCCTGCTACAATCCCAGAACAGGAGAAAAATACTGGAATCATGATTTTGGAACAGCAACCTATTCTTCACCAATTTTGGCAGGAGAAAAAGTATATTTAATGGACAAGAAAGGTACGATGCATATTTTCAAAGCAGACAAAACCTTCAGTCTGGTAGGAGAACCAAAGATAGGAGAAGCAAGTTTTTGCACACCGGCATTTGCTGATGGCAGTATTTTTATCCGTACAGGAAATAATCTTTATTGTATTGGAAAGTAAAGGAATGAATAAAGAAATAATCACGATTGTTGATCAGATTGTTGCTGAAAAAGGAACTTCCGTTAGGTGGCTTATTCCCATTTTGCAGGCCATTCAGCTGGAATTTAATTATTTGCCTGAAGAGGCATTGGAAAGAGTATGCGAAATAACTGAAATTACACCCTCGCGTATTTACAGTGTATCAACATTTTATTCTCAGTTCAGGCATCAACAGTTAGGTAAGCATATCGTGCATGTTTGTGTCGGCACTGCCTGTCATGTCAAGGGTGCCATGTTGGTTTACGATGCTTTCAGAAGAGCATTGAAACTGAAGGATGGATGTGATACCGATGCTGAAGGTTTATTTACCGTATTAAAGGTAGCCTGTCTGGGTTGTTGCACCATTGCACCTGTTGTTCAGATAGACGATATCACTTATGGAAACCTGACTACTGAGAAAGTCCCCGAAGTTCTTCAGGATTTCCTGAATGCCAAGAAACAAACAGCTTTAAAACCGAAAGTTTCGTTGCAAACCGCAACTGTCGTAAAAGGCGAAATCAGGATTGGATTGGGTTCCTGTTGTGTCGCCAGTGGGAGTTCTGAAGTAAGAGATGAATTAGAAAAGACGTTGATCCGCAATAAAATCAATATCAATGTAAAGCAGGTGGGTTGTGTGGGCATCTGCAATCAGGTTCCTATGATGGAAATCATTAAAGAAGGTGAAACTTCAGCTATTTATACAAAAATACAGGCTGAAGAAGTCAGAAAAATAGTGTTGAAACATTTTCAACCAACGCATTTTATCACGAAATTCCGTAACCAGATTTCCAATTTTGTGGAAGGACTTGCCGAAGAAGCAATCCCTGTATTTACTCAAAAATATTCAGCTGAAAAGCGGGATACACCTGTTTCGGAATTTTTGAACAAACAAATTAATATTGCAACCGAACACAGGGGTGTTTTAAAACCATTGGATATAGAAGAGTATATCAAACTCGGTGGATTCGAAGCTTTAAAAAAATGTCTTCTAGGCAAGAATCCCGAAAAAATAATTGAAGAAATAAAAATCAGTGGATTAAGAGGCAGAGGTGGAGCTGGTTTTCCTTCTGGCTTAAAATGGGAGCTGGTGAAGAATGCAGTAGCTGATGAGAAATTCATAATCTGCAATGGAGACGAGGGCGATCCTGGTGCATTTATGGACCGTATGTTGCTTGAATCCTATCCATTCAGAATTATTGAAGGCATGATCATTGCAGCTTATGCTGTGGGTGCATCCCGTGGTATATTTTACATCAGGGCGGAGTATCAACTTGCCGTAAAGCAAATAACAACTGCACTGGAAATTTGTCAGCAAAAAAACATATTGGGAACATCTATTCTCAACAGTGATTTTTCTATTGAAATCAGTTTGTTTGAGGGAGCAGGGGCTTTTATCTGTGGTGAAGAATCGGCTTTAATAGCATCTATTGAAGGAGACAGGGGTTTTCCATCCCTGCGTCCTCCTTATCCGTCCGAAAACGGTTTGTGGGGAAAACCTACATTAATAAATAACGCAGAAACGCTTTCTTTGGTTTCATGGATTATCAGACATCGAGCTATAGCATTCAATACAATAGGCACAGATAACAGCAAAGGCACTAAAGTTTTTGCACTGGCTGGGAAAGTGAATCGCGGCGGGCTCATTGAGGTGCCTATGGGTACAACCATCCGTCAAATTGTTGAAGAAATCGGAGGTGGCATTGCAAATGGCAAAACTTTTAAAGCAGTCCAAATCGGAGGGCCATCGGGAGGCTGTATTCCAGTTTCCATGGCAGATATTCCTATAGATTATGAATCGCTCAGTGCTGCAGGTGCAATGATGGGTTCTGGAGGACTTGTTGTTTTAGACGAAACCGATTGTATGGTCGATATCTCAAGGTTCTTCCTTTCGTTTACCCAGGATCAGTCCTGTGGGAAATGTACTTTTTGCAGAATCGGAACTCGAAAAATGCTCGAATTATTAAATAAAATTTGCAGTGGAAAAGGAAAAGCTGACGATATTGATAAATTGGAGCAACTTGCATTAAAGACAAAAAAGGGGAGTTTATGTGGATTGGGAAAATCGGCACCCAATCCGGTATTGTCAACACTGAAATATTACAGGCATGAATACGAAGCGCATATTCAGGGCCATTGCCCTTGTGGTAAATGTAAGGACATGATTCAATATGAAATAACGCAAGACTGTATAGGTTGCACAAAATGCGCACAACGATGCCCATGTGATGCCATTGAAGCCAAACCACATGAAGTCCATTTTATTGATAAAGAAAAATGTATAAAATGTGATATCTGTAAACAAATTTGTCCATGCAATGCAGTGATAATAAGATAGTATGATTAGTTTAAAGATAAATAATATTGAAGTTTTTGTGCCAGATGGAACTACGCTATTAAAGGCTGCTGAAAAAGCTGGAGTTGTGATTCCTACGATGTGCTATAAAGAACCGGTGACCAATCACGCTTCCTGCATGGTTTGTGCTGTAAAGAATAATCGCAGCGGTGAATTTCTTCCCAGCTGTGAAGCAAAAGCGCAACATGGAATGGATATAAGTGCTGATTCACCTGAAGTGATAGAATTCAGAAAAGATGCCCTTGAACTATTGTTAAGTGATCATGTAGGTGATTGTGAAGCTCCTTGCAGAATCAGTTGCCCTGCTTTTATGAATATCCCCAAGATGAACCGCCTGATCGCTCAGGGGAATTTCGCTCAAGCGCTGAAAGTTGTTAAAGAAGAAATTGCACTTCCTTTGATACTTGGATATATCTGTTCAGCACCCTGCGAAAATGCCTGCAGAAGAAAGCAAATGGAAGGAGCCGTTTCTATTTGTCAGTTAAAAAAATATGTTGCCTTAGAAGACCATAAAACCACTAAGTATTATTTGCCTCAAAAAAGCCTGAAAATAAACAAAAAAATAGCTGTGATCGGAGCTGGAATGGCCGGCCTTTCAGCTGCATTTCATTTGCTGAAACTTGGGTATTCATGTACGGTTTTCGATCAAAATACTACAGCAGGTGGAGCACTGCTGCATCTTACTGAAGCTGAATTACCAAACGATATTTTGGCGGCTGAAATTGAAATTCTCAAGCAATTTGGAGTGGTTTTTAGCTTAAATTCAAAAGTAGACGCTGAGCAAATCAGAGATGATTTCGATGCAGTTATTCTATCTAGTGGCGAAAACAGCATAACTAACGGTATAGAATTTTTCGAAGATAGCTATGCTTCCAATCAAACGGGCCTATTTGCCTGTGGATCGGTGATACGTCCTGTAAAAATGGCAGTAAAAGTGGTAGCACAAGGAAAGCATGCAGCAAATGCTGTTCATTTATACCTTTCCGGCAACAATCCACAAAGACAAAAACAACGTTTCAATTCCAGATTTGGTAAGCTCAAAGAGGAAGAAATAAATGTATATCTTAAAGAATCAAATGAAGGAGAAAGAATTGAAGCTGTCAGTGGAAATAGTTCCGGTTTCAATAAAGAAGAAGCCATTGCTGAAGCACATCGTTGCCTCAGGTGCGATTGTCGAAAATCCAATACATGCAAACTAAGGAAGCATGCTGACGAATACAATGCCAATCAACTAACTTACAAGTTTGGAGAAAGAAAATCCATTCAAAAATATTTTCAGCAAGAAATACTGGTCTATGAACCTGAAAAATGTATCAAATGTGGTCTTTGTATTGAAATAGTGCAAAAAAACAAAAACCTCACCGGACTGGCTTACATCAGTCGTGGTTTCGATATGCACATCGCTGTCCCTTTTGACAAATCTTTACAATTAGCCATTGCCGATGCTGCCATAGATTGTGTAAATACTTGTCCCACAGCAGCACTTTCGGATTTTTATGGAGAAATACGATCTAAATCCCTGAACCATGAAATATAGTAAACTTAAATTCATGCTGTTTTTCCTTCAACTGTCGCTGGTGCTATCTGCACAGGACAGTTGGCCTTCTTTTCGGGGGAATCAGATGTTGACAGGTTATTCGAATACGCAAGCCCTTAAATCTTACAAACTCTTATGGACTTACAAAACAGGAGATAAAATAAAATCATCAGCGGTAATTGGGAAAGACTGCATTTACATTGGCTCCAATGATGGTTATTTGTATGCTTTTTCAAAATCGGGTAAGCTGAACTGGAAATTTAAAGCAGGTACATCTATTGAAGCTTCACCGCTTTTATTGGATAATACATTGTTTGTTGGCAGTTTGCAAGGATATTTGTTCGCCATCGATTCAAAAACCGGTAAACAAAAATGGAAATACAAAACCGAAGCACAGATTTCGGGAGCTGCCAATTGGGTATTGAGTCCCGATAAAAATCAAAAAAGAATTATTACTGGAAGTTATGATTACAAACTGCACTGTGTGGATGCCTCAAACGGGAAAGCAATCTGGAAATACGAATCAGGCAATTATATCAATGGTACGGCTGCCATTTCCAATTCGATAGCTGCTTTTGGTGGCTGCGATGGATTTTTGCATTTAGTGGATGTAAATACTGGAAAAGAAGCTATAAAAATAAACATCAACAATTACATTGCTTCTTCGGTCGCCATTGATAATGAAAGGGTTTATTTTGGAAATTACGATGGAGAGTTTTTTTGCTTTGACCTGAATACAAAAAAACAAATATGGAAATATGAAGGAGGTGGCAGTTTTACTTCATCACCTTCTGTTTTTGATAAATATGTGGTAATAACATCCCACGACAAAAAAGTCTACTGCTTAAACAAAGGGGATGGCAGCCTAATATGGAGTTTTCAGACGTTGCAGAAAATTGAAAGTTCACCAGTAATTGCGCAAAATACCGTGGTGGTGGCATCTGGTGATGGCCGTTTGTATTTGCTGGATTTGAAAACCGGAAAAAAATTGTGGTCCTATGAAATTGGAAGTCCTATTTTTTCTACACCGGCTGTAATCAATAATTATATAATCATTGGCGCCAACGATGGGAAAGTCTATGCTTTTGGCAAATAAAATAAATTTTTGAATATGAAGATAACCTATATTGTACCTGGATTTGGAGGCAGCTTTTACTGTGGCAACTGTTTACGCGACAGTGCTTTTTCGAAAGCGCTGAAAGAACAGGGTCACGACTCAGTAACCTTGCCTTTGTATTTGCCTCATTCCATAGAAGCATTTGCTCACCAGACAGATGTTCCTGTTTTTTATGGTGCAGTAAACATTTACCTGAAACAGAATTTTAAATTATTTCGGAAGATGCCGAAATTCCTCTATAAATTTTTTAATTCCCCATTGATCCTAAAATATGCGGCCCGGAAATCAGGTTCAACAAGAGCCGAAGGTTTGGAAGAAATGACCATTTCTATGCTCAAAGGTGCTGAAGGCTATCAAAAGGAGGAACTTGATCAATTGATTTATTTCTTAAAGCATCACGAAAAGCCGGATGTTGTTCATCTGTCCAATGCTTTACTCATAGGCCTGGCTGCAAAAATCAAAGAAGAGCTCAATGTCCCTGTATTTTGCACTTTACAGGATGAAGATGTGTGGATCAATGCCATGCATGAGGAATACAAACCTAAACTATGGGCTTTAATGAGCGAAAAAGCAAAAGATGTTGATGTTTTTATTGCTGTCAGCAACTATTTTAAAGAAGTCATGCAAAAAAATATGAATATTCCTGAAGCAAAAATGCATATAGTACATTTGGGCGTAGATCCTGAAATGTATTCATCACATTTTCCAGCTCAAAATCCTTCAGCCATTGGATTTTTATCAAGATTGAACAAAGAAAACGGACTTGAAATACTGGTAGATGCCTTTATTAAACTAAAAAAGAAACCTGAGTTTGCCAATCATAGACTTTTACTTACCGGAGGGAAAACAACTGATGATAACTCGTTTATAAACAAACAAATAAGAAAATTAAAGAAAAATAAGGTATTACAATATGTTGATTTTATAAATGACTTCAGAACTTCAGAACTGAATGTTTTTTTTAAAAAGCTAAGCGTTTTGTGTGTTCCTGTAATCAAAGGCGAAGCTTTTGGATTGTATCTGCTGGAAGCACTTGCATCGGGAATTCCTGTAGTTCAGCCAAATTTGGCTGCATTTCCTGAAATTATAGCTACTTCAAAAGCAGGGGTTGTTTTTCACCCCAATACTTCAGATGCGCTGGCTGAAAAATTAGCAGAAGTTTTATCTAATACAGACGGACTGAATGAAATGAGTCTCAATGGAAGAATTGCCGTTGAAGAAAAGTTCAACCTGAAGAAATCGACCGAAAAGCTGGTAGAAATCTACCAAAAGCATGTCATTATAAAGAATGCTGAGAAAATTTTAATTAGTGATTAGTTATAAAAACGGATAAATTATATGGATGCCCAAAGGTATAAATATCTTGTGTGGTATCTGACAATCCAATAATAGATTTTCTACTGGCATCTTTTTCAAAATATTTACCAAGTTCGTAGAGCTTGCATTATTGTAATAAAAGAATCAATAAAACACTCAAGCCTGTAGGGCTTGCATACTAAGTCTAAAAAAAATAATATGATTATAGAATTAGAAACCATTTTTAAAAGTTATACTAATCATTCAACTTCACCTCAAAGATCTGTTATTGAAGGAATTTCACTAACAATAAACACCAACGATTCAATAGCCATCGTTGGTCCATCAGGATGTGGGAAAAGCACTTTGCTGAACCTGATCGGAACTTTGGACAAACCCTCTTCAGGCATCATTCGTATTGATCATGAAGATATTTCTAACTATACTGATTTAAAACTGGCTGAAATCCGTAATAAAAAGATTGGCTTTGTTTTCCAGCTTCACCATCTATTGCCTCAATTAAGTATGCTGGAAAATATTTTACTGCCAAGCCTTGTCCTTAAAGATAAAAAAATGAAAATTTCAGCTCGCTCCAGAGCCATGGACATGCTGAAAGATCTTGGGTTGGAAGATAAAATCAGGCAATTCCCCGGACAACTTTCGGGTGGCGAATGTCAGCGCACTGCAGTTGTCAGGGCTTTAATCAATGAGCCAGATATTATTCTGGCTGATGAACCTACCGGTTCACTGGACCAGGAATCGGCAGAGCAAATTGGCAATCTCTTGTCAAATATTCATCAGAAACAAAATGTGGCATTGGTAATTGTTACACATTCGAGCGATCTTGCTGCTAAAATGGGTATTATGTACTCTTTGAATAATGGAAAACTACAAAAATGAGAAATGAAACTATCTAATGAAATTAACTCAAATGTCTAAACTAAAGCATATTTTTAGAAGCTTCGTTTATTTTAAAAGACAACATCTCGCCCTGCTTTTAGGAACTGTTATTACTACAGCAGTATTGACAGGAGCTTTGATTATCGGCGATTCGGTTAAGTATAGCTTAAGCCAGATGGTTGAATCCCGTTTGGGTAAGATTGAATATATTTTACAAACCAACGACCGCTTTGTCAGCGCAAAACTGGCTGATGGTATTTCCGATAAACTACATATAAAGTCAGCAGCTGTAGTAATGCTTGCAGGTGTTTCTACCAATCCGGAAAATGAAAACACTATCAACAAAACCCAGGTTGTGGGTATTGATTCAAATTTCTGGCTTATTTCAGCTAAAAAAATGCCGGAACTAAATGATGATGAAGCCATTATCAGTTCAACTACCGCTGAAAAATTACAGCTAAAAGTTAATGACGATTTAGTTCTTAAAGTAGAGCAGCTGAGTATCATTCCGCTGCATTCTCCATTCAGTATGCAGGAAGTGCCCTCTGTTTCGTTCAGATTAAAAGTTAAAGCCATTGCCGACAATAGCAATTTAGGTAGGTTTAGCCTGAAAAGCAATCAAGTGGCGCCTTATACTATTTTTATTTCAAGGGAGGTTTTAAGTAAAAAAATGGAAATTAAAGGGCTGGCAAATCTTATTCTTATTGCAAACAATCCTACTTCTGCTATTGATTCTAAATTGCTTAATAATACAATTTCTGAAATATGGCAATTGAAAGATGCAGGGATTGAAATCAATAAAGTGGATAATGCTGGCAATTATGAAATTACTTCCGACAGGATATTTATCGACAAACAAATTTCAGCTGCTATATTATCACAAAAATCTAATGCGCAAACCATCCTCACTTATCTGGTTAACGCCATTCGTTTCGGCGAAAAAACAACGCCCTATTCTTTTATTACTGCAGTTTCCGAAAACTATTTGGGGGAAAAACTAAAAAATAATGAAATTGTCATTAATCAATGGCTGGCTGATGATTTAAATGCCAAAACTGGAGACAGCCTTACTTTAAGTTATTTTGTAATTGATTCCTTGAGAAATCTAAAAGAAGACAGCTGTCGCTTTGTTATAAAAACCATTATCTCAACTCAAAATCCTCTCATCAACAGAAGTTTAATGCCTAAATTCCCAGGTTTTGCAAAAGCAGTGAATTGTATGGAATGGAATACCAATCTTCCTATCAACCTTGGCAAGATCCGCGATAAAGACGAAACCTACTGGAATCAATACAAAGGAACTCCAAAAGCAATTATATCTAAGGTGGCCGGCAATAAAATCTGGAAAAACAATTTTGGGGATTTTACCGCCATTCGTTTTAAAGATACTGCAGTTTGTGGTATTAAATCAATTGGGAATAGTCCTGATCAGCAAATACTAAAAATGATTGAGCCCAATGATATAAACCTTCGTTTTACAGAAGTTAAGCAGCAAGGTCTGCTTGCTGCAAAAAGCGGTGTAAACTTTGGTGAACTGTTTCTAAGCCTAAGCTTTTTTGTAATTCTGGCCGGCTTGATGCTGACAGTGATGTTGTATGTCTTGAGTCTTGAAGCCAGGAAATCAGAAATTGGTTTGCTGATGAGTATGGGTTTTACCCGAAAACAAATCATGAACCTGCGTATTTACGAAAATACCTTTACTGTATTAATGGGCAGTATACTGGGCGTTTTATGCGGAATTCTCTACAATTACGGATTATTGGCTGCCATTAATTCTGTATGGAATGATATTGTTAGAGCTCCTATGATGGATGTTGCCATCCTACCTATGACTTTATTAACCGGAGCATTAAGTGGTTTTGAAATCTCAATGCTTTCCATTTATGTTATAACTTATTTTCATCTGAAGAAAACAGTTGTGGGATTGATAAACAATCATTCACAATCTTATCAAAAACAAAAAATGAAATATAAAAGTCTGATACAGATATTAATGATAATTTGTTTTGCAGCATCATTTGGATTAATATTATTTTCGATTTTAACTTCAGTAGATTATAATGCAGGCCTATTCTTGCTTTCTGGTGGTCTGTATATGATCGCCTGTTGGCTGTTTTTCAATAAAATGATGCGTCGCAGAAACAAAAAGGATGCAACAAAATATGGATTGACCGCACTTGCTTTCAAGAATGCTTCCAGAAATAGCAACAGAAGTTTAAGCATAGTAGTGCTACTTTCGTTGGGTGTTTTTGTAGTCACAATAACAGCCGCCAACCGCAAAACATTTAAGGATGTTGAAAATAAAAATCAATCCGGAACTGGAGGATATAAATTTTGGGTAGAAACAACGATAGCTGTAA
>CAZCBG010000032.1:0-32443 GCA_964496885.1 uncultured Bacteroides sp.
TCCTGTGCAAAAAAGATATTGCCAAATAACGAAAATTTACGATTGACAATATCCAGCAACATCAAGGGATTGCCATTTATTTTAATAATAGGGGCCAACACGAGAAATAAAATACAAACCCAGGCAAAATAAGTACGTCTGGTGTACCATTTACCTTTGGGCTGTTTTGTATGAATTCTTCTGTTAATGCCAGCTTCATCTATGTTTATCGGTCTATCACGAAACGCTTGCTTATTTTCCATTTTTTTATCTCTGCTTGTTTGAACAAAAGAAAATTCTGTAAAGTAAAATACTATACTTATTTACATTCGACTCCTTGAGCAGCCTTTCCATTAAGGGGTTTAGAATTAACGAGCGTTTTTTTTATAAATATAGCCAATTGTTTAATTTGTGAAGCAGATAATATTGATTTAAAAGAAGTCATGCCCTTTTCGGGTTTTCCTTCGGTAATCGTATTTATGATTTCTTCAGGTTTACAGCCGTTTATCCAAAAATTATCGCATAAGTTTGGGCCAATGGCATTACCTTCACCTGCTGAACCATGACAAGCAATACAACCCTTTTCATTAAAAAGTTTTTTACCTGCTGCTATCATTGCTGGTTCTGGTAACGAACCAGCCTTGTTATCAGCGGCCATACTCATTTTTAATTTTTGAGCTTCAACAGAAGTTTTGTATTCACTGGCCTGGTCCATTCCATTTTCAGGAAATCCAAAGTATTTAACCGCATAAATACCTGAAAAACCAAAAGTTACAAGAAAAAGCAGAATTACCCATAATGGAGAAGGGTTGTTTAATTCTTTGATTCCATCGTATTCATGAGTATCTTCTTGTTGGTTTAAATTGTTTTTGTTTTCTGTACTATTTTCAGTCATAATATTCAGTTTTTAATTTTTTAATTGCTATCAAAAGCATCATCGTCTTTTAAAATAGATTCTTTATATTGCACTAAATCAGATTTTGAAGTTTTTATAACTCTGTATACCAATATGATAAACAAAGTAAGAAAAATGAGTAATCCAATAATATAATACCACTGGATTCCATCTTTATTGGCTAAAACGTCACTTACAAAATGCATATTTCTTATTTTGATGTTTTATTTCCAGCTGGAGATATATCTCTACCAAGTTTGTGCAAATATGCAATCATAGCCACTACTTCAGATGTTGGTTTAACACTTACACCTGAGATTTTTAACTCAGCAACTATTTTTTCAGCCTGAATTAGATAATCTGCTGCTGCTTTTTTATCAAAGTCTTTTGCATAAGGAACACCCAGGGTTTGCATAGCCCTTATTTTAACAGCCAGCATTGAAAGATCCACTTCTTTATTAATTAAAAATTTATATGAAGGCATGATTGATTGAGGAATCATTACCAATGGATTCATAAAATGATTGTAATGCCAAATTGAAGTTTTATAAGTAGAACTACCAATATAGCCGGCACGTGCTAAATCGGGACCAGTTCTGCGAGAACCCCATTGGAAGGGATGATCGTATACAAACTCACCGATTTTTGAATATTCGCCATATCTATCGGTTTCGTATCTCAATGCCCTTACTTGTTGCGAATGGCAATTATAACATCCATTGCTGATATAAATATCTCGCCCTGTAAGTTCCAATGGTGTATAAGGTTTTACAGATGCTATTCTTGGAATGTTTGAATCGACCATCATCATTGGAATGATTTCTACAATTCCGCCGATCACAAGCGCAATAAATACGAAAATAGAAAAACGAACGGCCTTTCTTTCCATCCAGCGATGAAGAGTTTCTGAAGCTGCATTGCGTTTTTCGGTATTAACTAGAGCAGGAGCTTCAGCAGCTTCATTGCTTACTAAACTTCCCATTTTTATCGTCTTTACAATATTAAACAAGAACATTAAAAAGCCTAGTAGAAAAAGTGTTCCTCCTACAACTCTAATAAGATAAAAATGATGCATTCTTGCAGAAGTTTCTACAAAGTTGGGATAAGCTAAAAGACCATCAGCATTATATTGTCTCAACATGAGCCATTGTGTAATGCCTGACCAATAAAGTGGAATAGCAAATAATAATATTCCTAAGGTTGCAATCCAGAAATGAGTATTGGCAAGTTTTTCAGAATATAATTTCGTTTTGAAAAGTTTGGGAACCAACCAGTATAACATACCGAATATTAAACCTCCATTCCATCCCATTCCGGCAATATGTGTATGTGCGATTGTCCAATCGGTAAAATGACTGATGGCATTAACGCTTTTGAGCGACATCATAGGTCCTTCGAAAGTTGCCATTCCATAGGCTGTAATAGCTACGACCATAAATTTTAATGCAGCGCTGTCCCTAACCTTGTCCCATGCGCCTCTTAGTGTTAAGAAACCATTGATCATCCCTCCCCATGATGGGGCAATGAGCATGATTGAAAATGTTACACCCAAAGCCTGTACCCAATCTGGTAATGCCTGATATAACAAATGATGGGGACCCGACCACATATAAATAAATATCAATGCCCAGAAATGAATAATAGAAAGTTGATAAGAATAAATTGGTCTCTCAGATGCTTTTGGGAGGTAATAATACATGATGCCCAACCAAGGTGTAGTCAGAAAAAAGGCCACGGCATTATGTCCATACCACCATTGAACGACCGCATCCTGTGCGCCGGCATATATTGGATAACTTTTTAATATAGAAACCGGAATTTCAATAGAATTGACAATATGCAATACAGCTACTCCAATAAAAGTTGCCAGATACCACCATACGGCCACATAAATGTGTTTGACCCTGCGTTTAATAATAGTACCAATCATGTTCCATCCGAAACAAACCCATACGATTGCAATCAGGATATCAATCGGCCATTCCAGTTCAGCATATTCTTTGCCTGTAGTATAACCGGCTAGTAATGTGACTGCTGCTAACACAATGATTAATTGCCAGGCCCAAAAGTTAATTTTACTGAGTATATCGTTGAACATTCGGGCTTTGAGTACCCGTTGCATCGAATAATACACACCAGCAAACATAGCATTGCCAATAAAAGCGAAAATTACAGCATTGGTATGAACCGGCCTTACCCGACCGAATGATGTAAATTCTAATCCAAGATTAAAAACAGGAAATGCCAGTTGTAAGGCAGCCAATAGGCCAACAATAATGGCTACTGCTCCCCAGATAATAGTTGCCCAGATAAAATTTTTAACAATGGCATTGTCGTAACTAAATTGTTGTATTTCCATATTGTAAGGATTAAGTTATTTTTTTTCTTTGATGATTTCTTCTTCCTTTACTTCTTCATCGTCAAACAATATCCTGACAGATGGTGTATAATTGTCTTCGTATTGTCCTGATTTTACGCTCCAGACAAACAGCCACAAAAAAATTATCGCGGCAAAAAGACTAACTCCTATAAGCAAGTAAAAAATATTCATCGCAAATTTTATGCTTCAAAGGTAATAATTTTATTTAACCAAGAAAAAAAATCCATGAAATAAATGGATAGGGTAGATTTAATTTTCAAACGTATTACAGCTCAACAATAAAAACATCATCGCTATCTAAGTTTTTTAACGCTACAGTTTCTACAGTATTAATCAAATCATGATTGCATTTGGTTTTAACACGGATATAATTATCAGTAAATCCAAAAATATAACCCAAATGAACATCCGATTCAAAAAGAACTTTTTTTTGCAAACTGGTATTTTGTATATAAAAATCATGTTTTTTCAGATCTGATAGTTGCTGTAGGATTTTGCTTCTTTCGCGACGGATATTCACAGCAATTTTGCCTTCCAAATGAACAGCAATGGTATCAGGACGTTCGGAGTAGGTAAAAACATGTAAATAAGAAATGGGCAACGAATGAATAAAATCATAGGTATCCTGAAAGTCTTCATCTGTTTCACCTGGGAAACCTGTAATAACGTCGGCCGCAATACAGGCATCCAGCATTAACTTTTTGATGGAATGTATTCTGTCGGCAAATAATTCCCTTTTGTAATGCCGCTTCATCATTTTTAATATCTTATTGCTTCCCGATTGCAAAGGGATATGGAAGTGTGGGAGAAATTTACTGCTATTTGCAACAAATTCAATAATTTCATCCGTAAGCAATTCTGGCTCTATGGACGAAATACGATAACGTTCGATGCCTTCAACTTTATCCAAAGCCTTTATCAGGAGAAAAAAACTTTCGTTGTTTTGTTTGCCAAAGTCGCCAATATTAACACCGGTTAAAATGATTTCTTTTAAGCCTTCAGCAGCAATTTTTTCAGCTGATTTCACAATATTTTCAATAGTATCACTCCTGCTTCTACCTCTTGCAAGGGGAATGGCACAATAGGTGCAAAAATAATCGCAACCATCCTGAATTTTCAGGAAAGAACGGGTACGATCACCAGATGAATAGGAGGGAACAAATGCATCATTCTTCTCCATTTTTTTTACATCGCAATAGGCACAATTTTCTTCTGTAATATTTACCCCATTCGCAATCAATTCGAGTAATCTATGTTTTTCGTTATTGCCAACAATAATATCAACACCTTCAATTTCTTGTATTTCGTTTGCTTTGAGTTGCGAAAAACAACCAATCACCGCAACTTTGGCATCAGGATTTCTTCTGATAGCAGCTCTTATGGATGTTTTGCATTTTTTTTCTGCGATAGAAGTAACCGTGCAAGTGTTGATTACATAAACATCTGCAGACTCTTTAAAATCAGCAATTTCATAGCCATTTTCTGTAAATTGCCTTGATAGCTGAGACGTTTCAGCAAAATTTAATTTACACCCAAATGTTTGAAAAGCTACTTTTTTCATTGTGGAAATTAGTTATTAGTTATTGGTTATTGGTTATTAAGTTATTGGGTTATTAGGTCATTGAGGAATTATGTATTTATAATGAATTCCTACTTTCACAAATCTTTATTTTTTCATGCTGTCGAAGGAAGCATTTCATTTAAAATATGAGATTTCTCAATAACGGAATGACAAATGAGCTTTTTTTTAATAAGGATAGCCTTATTTTTAGCAAATATAAGCTATTATAAAATTACAGCCCTAATTTTCAACTACTTCCCCTAACAAATCGTAATCCTCAGCTAATGTAATTTTTATTGAATAGAAATTGCCAATTTTAAGTTTATTACCTTTTTTAAGTATAAGGACTTCATTATCTACTTCCGGAGAATCAAATTCAGTTCGGCCAACCCAGTAATCACCTTCTGAACGATCGATCATGGTTTTGTATTTTTTGCCAATTTTTGCAGCGTTTATTTCAGCAGAAATCATCTGTTGCAATTCCATTATTTCAGCTAGTCTTTTTTCTTTTGTTTTTGCCGATACATTGTCTTTCAGCTTATAGGCAGTAGTGTTTTCTTCAGGAGAATAAGTAAATGCCCCTAATCGTTCAAATTTGCTTTCAGCAACAAATCTTTTTAAATCCTCAAATTTTGCAAAACTTTCACCAGGGTATCCAACGATCAAGGTTGTCCTTATTGAAATTCCCGGAACTAATTTCCGCATTTTATTAACAAGTTCTTTGGTTTTGGCCGTATCGATATTTCGCTTCATCGAAGCTAGTACTTCGCTATTAATGTGTTGGAGTGGAATGTCAATATATTTGCAGATATTTTCATATTTTGCCATTACATGGAGTACATCCATCGGGAAAGCAGCTGGATATGCATAATGCAGCCTTATCCATTCCAGCCCTTTGATGGCGGCCAATTTTTCCAGTAATTCAGCCAGTTTACGTTTTTTATACAAATCCATACCATAATACGTTAAATCCTGGGCAATCAGTATAATTTCTTTTACACCTTGTTTAACCAACCATTCGGCTTCAGCTAATAAATCTTCAATGGGTTTTGAAATATTTTTACCACGGATGAGAGGAATCGCACAAAAAGAACAGTTACGGTTGCATCCTTCAGAAATTTTTAAATAGGCATAATGAGCTGGAGTCGTGAGCATTCGCTCACCCAACAATTGTTTTTTTAAATCTACTTTGAGTGTTTGTAACAAAGCCGATAAATCGTTCACTCCATAAAAAGCATCCACTTCAGGCATTTCAGCGGTAAGCTCTTTCTTGTATCGTTGGGATAAACAACCCATTACATAAACTTTTTTAATTTTCCCTGTTTTTTTAGCTTCCGAAAAGTTTAAAATTGTATCTATCGATTCTTGTTTGGCATCGGCAATAAATCCACAGGTGTTGATGATAATAATATCCGCATCTTCCTTTTCCGATTCATGAATGACTTCATATTTATCGTTCAACTGACGCATCAATTGTTCAGAATCTACAAGATTCTTTGAACAACCCATGGTGATGATGTTTATTTTTTGTTTTGGTTTTGTTTTCAATAGTTTAGAGTTTATAAAAAAAGGTATAAAATAATGCTATTTCATACCTTTTATAAATATTATTTTTAAAAATTAACTAAACAGCGATTCTACAAAGGCCTGTTTATTAAATACCTGCAAATCTTCCATTTTTTCTCCGATTCCAATATATCTTACCGGAATTTTAAATTGATCGGAAATCCCAATCACTACACCACCTTTAGCGGTTCCGTCAAGTTTTGTTAGGGCTAAAGCATTCACTTCGGTTGAAGCTGTAAATTGTTTGGCTTGCTCAATGGCATTCTGACCGGTTGAAGCATCCAATACCAATAATACTTCATGTGGGGCACCCGGTATAAGTTTTTGCATCACCCTTTTTATTTTGGTCAATTCGGTCATCAGGTTGATTTTGTTGTGCAAACGACCCGCTGTATCAATAATAACAACATCCGACTTACGGGCCAACGCTGAAGCAACAGTATCATAGGCAACAGAGGCAGGGTCTGCATTCATACCTTGACTGATAATAGGTACACCCACACGGTTGGCCCAAATTATCAACTGATCAACTGCAGCAGCTCTGAATGTATCAGAAGCACCTAATAATACGGATTTTCCGGCTGATTTAAATTGGTATGCCAATTTGCCAATGGTGGTAGTTTTTCCAACGCCATTTACACCAACTACCATGATAACATATGGTGTTTCACCATTAGGAAATGAAAAATCTTCACGGTTTTCGGTTTCGTTTTTCTGGAGTAAATCGGCTATTTCTTCTTTGAGAATGTCATTTAACTGTTCAGTACCCAGATATTTATCTTTAGATACCCTTAGTTGTATACGATCAATAATTTTAAGTGTAGTTTCTACACCCACATCCGAAGTAATCAGGATTTCTTCGAGTTTATCCAAAACTTCATCATCCACTTTCGACTTACCAATAATGGCTTTCGAAATCTTCGCAAAAACACTTTCTTTCGTTTTTGAGAGGCCTTTGTCAAGGTTTTCTTTCTTTTCCCTTGAAAAAATAGAAAATATTCCCATAAAATAATTGAACTGCTAAGTGAGTAATAAAGTTTTTAAAATGATAAATTTTATGAAGTGAAAGCTTCACTCCTTTTGTAATCCCAAGCGATAGAAAGGGAATTCATCAGCATTTTTCCTAGTGTATTAAACAAAAAATTCACCATCTTTCTTACTGATGTATTAAGTGCAGATAGTGTATATAAATAAAAAAAGTCCCGAGAAAAGAGTCGGGACTTTTCTGTGAAATTCAAAAAACTTACGCTTTTGCTAAATATTCTTTTACACTATCATTAGGAATAATAGTTTCTTTCCACATATAAGCACCTGTTTTAGATGATCTTACCATACGGTATACTTTTGCGAAATCCTTACCTGTGGATGTTCTTAACGTTGCAACTACTTTCTTTGCCATAATTCAAACTTATTTAATTTCTTTATGAACTGTCATTTTTTTAAGTATGGAGTTGTATTTTTTCAACTCTAATCTTTCAGGTGTATTTTTTTTATTCTTGGTAGAAATATACCTTGAAGTACCCGGCATTCCGCTGGTTTTGTGCTCTGTGCACTCCAATATTACCTGTACTCTTGCTTCTTTACTCTTTTTGGCCATCTCTTTTGATTTTTTGAGGGCTGCAAAATTACATACAAATAAATTAAAAACCTAATGTTTTTTTTAAATATTTTCTTTAATTTTGAAACCTTATATGCGTTCAATGATTTGGCAAAAGTACATAAAAAATTTCAATTCTTTTCTTCATTTAGAAAAATCTTTATCTAAAAATTCTATTTATGCTTATATTCATGATATTGAAAAGTTTACAGTTTTTCTTGAACTGCAGCAATTGGAACTCACACCTGCTCAGATTGAATTAAATCACCTCCAAGATTTTGTAAGATGGATACACGAACAAGGACTCAATGCCCGTTCGCAGGCAAGAATCATTTCTGGTATCAAGGCTTTTTTTAAATTTCTCTTGCTGGAAGACGTATTGAATATAAATCCTTCAGAACTATTAGAATCTCCTAAAATAGGACGTAAGTTACCCGATACTTTGAATATAATTGAAATAAATAATTTGATTGCAGCAATTGATCTTAGTACTCCCGAAGGTCAGCGGAATAAGGTAATCCTCGAAACACTTTATAGTTGCGGGTTAAGGGTGAGCGAATTAGTTAACTTAAAAATCTCCAATCTCCACTTCAAAGAAGAATTTATTATTATTACCGGCAAGGGGAATAAAGAACGACTGGTTCCTATTGGTACATCCGCAATAAAACTTATCAATGCTTATATAAAAGAAAACAGGGTTCATCTTACTATCAAAAAAGGCCAGGAAGACTATGTGTTTTTAAACCGAAGAGGTTCAAAGCTTAGTCGCGTAATGATATTTACGATCATTCAACAATTGGCCGAAAAAATTGGTTTACATAAAAAGATTAGCCCGCATACCTTCCGACATTCTTTTGCTACTCATCTGATTGAAGGTGGTGCAGATTTGCGTGCTGTTCAGGAGATGCTAGGACACGAATCGATATTAACTACCGAAATTTATACTCACCTCGATAGAGAATTTCTGAGAGACAATATTTTGCAATTTCATCCGAGGGCAAAAAATAAATAGATCATACTTTTTCAATGGGTTTCACGTTGTTCTTATAATTAAATCAATGCTTTATGAAATATTTTAATGCTGAACAGAAATTGCTTCTTGCCATTTGCATATTTTTGACACTGAATATCTGTATTCCAGCAGTTCAACTCATTGCACAAAACATTCCAAAACAATTTAAAGACCTTAACTTGAATTGTACTTACAACATAAAAGATGGAATGTTTAACGGGAAATACCTGTCTTTTTATCCAAATGGAAATAGAAAATCAGAAGGGGAATTTAAAAACAATAACAGAATTGGAAAGTGGACAATATGGGATTCTACTGAAAATAAAATATGTGAAAGAGAATATAAAAATGCCTTTGTTTACAAACAAAACTTTCCATTGAATCCCCATAATTACACCTTACTCAATAAAAGAGATTCAAATGATATTATTAAAGAATTTTTTATTAAAGAAGCAATGATTTACACCTTTTCCAAAACCTGGAGAATGATTTATGAAGAAAACAATCCAAATTTATTTGAAAATGACAGATTGTCCAAATTGCTCATCAACAGTATGTTGAACTCAAAAGTAACAGCTTATGATATTGCAGATGAAGAATTTACAAAACCACTTTCGATTCAGCAGTTAAAGGAAAAATTTGAATTCGATAAACTTGAAATTAAAGCGTATAAAATAAAAGAGGTCTGGTTTTTAGATACAGTTCGGAAAATTTCAGAAGTCAGAATACTTGGAATATGCCCTGTTGCAAAAAGTAAAAATGAAAATGCTGCAACTCAAGATTTATGCTGGTTTTACTTTCCTGATATCAGGAAAGTTTTAGCATCTGAAAAAATCAGGTCGAATAAAATATTTCCAGTTATCACCAATATGGATGACATTTTTGTTTTCAGGCATTTTGCAAGCAAAATTATAAAAGAAGACAATCCTTATAATAAAGCTATAAAAAATTATAAATCAGGCAGAGATATTGAAATTGAAGCCGAAAAAATCGAATTAAAACTTATTGAATTAGAGCATGATTTCTGGATGCTGTTTACGAAGAAATAAAAAAAGAAAGCCGTTTTGAGCTGCTTTCTTTTTAAATTCAAGTTTTCTTTGTTTCTCAATTAAAAATATCAAAGCTCACAGTTTTTAGCAAAAAAATAATTAAATCTTTGCGAATCTATGAATTGATTTTTGAATTCACAATTTCTAAAATGTCAGTTTCTATTTTTTTAGCTTTATCTTCAATTTCAGCTCCTTTAGCTAGAATAGTTTCAACAAAAGCTTTGTCTTTTAAACCACTGGCATTGATTTTAACATTCAGAAAGGCTCCCATTACAGCAGAACGGGCACACAATGCACCTACTCCCGCATCAGTTACTGAATTAGGGTTTCCAACTTCAGCCATCGCTTTGATAATTTCAAAAGCATCAAAGGCTCTTTGCATGGTTCGGAAAGGAACTTCAGTGGCATATTTAGTTGCTTCTTGAATAGCAGCTGTACGTTCTACTTTTTCAGTATCTGTTCCTTTTGGGAAAGCAAAAGCATCCATGATTTTATTGAAAGCATTGGTGTCTTCATCCACCAGGAACATTAATTCATCTTTAATATGTTGAGCTTTTTCAGCCCAATCTGAAAATTCTTCCCAACGTTCGTCCCAACCGGCTTTGTGAGAAGATAAATTAGCCACCATAGCTGCCAGAGAAGCACCCAAAGCACCCATATAAGCGGCAATGGATCCGCCACCGGGAGCTGGAGATTCGGATGCAGTTTCGTTGGCAAATGCTGTGCAACTCATTTCAATGAGTTTTTTATTTTTGTTTTCAGCTTCCAATACGTATTCTACAATTTTTTCTGCAGGATGAAAAGGTTTTAAATCGTCCAAACCCATCGATTTGATGGCAATTTTAATTATTTCTTCGTCAGAAATACCCAGCGAACGTTGTTGTTTTGCCAGATAATGCTTTCCGGCATCAATAATAGCACGTTTGGGAACCAAACCAACTATTTCTAAGCCTGTAACTCTGACGCCACGGGCAGCTGCTTTGTTGCTAACTTCGTCAAATGCAATATGAAGTGGTGTATCTGAGATATTCGTAATATTCATTGAAACCTGAGCAATACCGTATTCTTCGATAAACCAGCCAATGGCCTTGGTTCCTTTCAACGTTCCTGGTATCATAACTGGTTTTCCGTTTTCATCAACAACTGCTTTTCCAGTTGCTTGATTGCCTTCTCTTTTAGGACGTCCTTTTTCGCGGACATCAAAAGCAATGGCATTCGCTCTACGGGTAGAAGTAGTATTTAAGTTGTAATTTACTGCGATTAGAAAATCACGGGCTCCTACAGCAGTAGCTCCAGAACGTGCAATACTTTCGTTAAATAGAGTGGGACCGAAATCAGGTTTCCAGTCAGCTGTTGAAATTCTGTCTTTTACAGCTTCATATTCTCCCTGACGACAACTTGCCAAATTACGGCGTTTAGTTTCTTTTGCAGCATTTTCGTAACAAAAAACTGGAATAGCAAGTTCTTCGCCAATACGTTTACTTAATTTATGAGCATACTCAACCACTTCTTCCATTGTAATACCAGCTACAGGAACCAAAGGGCAAACATCGGTAGCGCCAAAACGGGGATGATCCCCTTTGTGATTGCGCATATCAATCAATTCCTGTGCTTTCTTAATTGCTTTGAATGCAGCATCTATTACTTCGTCAGGGGTTCCGACAAAAGTTACAACCGTTCGGTTGGTAGATGCACCCGGATCTACATCTAATAATTTGACACCCTCTGATTTTTCAATTTCATCAGTAATTTGCTTAATCACAGCCATATCGCGTCCTTCACTAAAGTTAGGAACGCATTCAATGAGTTTCTTCATTTATATAAGTTTTGGTATATTTTCTTACTGCAAAATTATACTTTTTTTACTTTAACTAGCTGCTAAAGCTTTATAATTTCATTGAAATACTGATTAAAAAGGACAACTTCAATTAGATTTGTTCATTCTGAAATTTAAATTCCCGATATATAAGAAAAATGAATTGATTATTACTTTCTTTGAAGTGGAAAATGTGATGGATGATTGTTCTTTTAATTTCAAAGCTTAAGCTTAACTTAATTATTTGGTTTCAACCATTGTAAGAATTTCATCCACATATTTTCTGTCATTAGATAAAAGTGGAACTTTATGCTGTCCACCCAGTTTACCTTTTAACTTCAACCAATTGTAGAAAGTGTTTTTTGGAACTGATCTAACTATTGGGAGATGCAACATCAAACTATGGTAGCGCTTTGCTTCATAATCAGAATTGAGTGATTTGAGGGCATTGTCAAGAATTTCAGTAAAGTATTCGATACTATTTGGTGTATTTTCAAATTCAATCAGCCATTCGTGGCAGGCCTTGTTCCCATCTTTCAGATAAATGGGTGCAGCAGTAAATTCAACAATACTTGCATTTGATTTTTCACAGGCTATTGCTAATGCTTTGATAGCATTATCTACAATTACTTCTTCTCCGAAAGCGTTGATGTAGTTTTTTGTACGTCCAGTAATTTTAATGCGAAACGGATTGACTGAAGTAAATTGAACGGTATCACCAATTAAATATCGCCATAATCCGGCGTTGGTAGAGATGATCATGGCATAGTTTACGTCTTTTTTTACTTCATCCAGTGAAAGAGTCGGAGGTTTTACTGTGTCAATTAATTCCAAAGGTAGAAATTCATAATAAATACCATAATCGAGCATCAATAGTAATTCATCAGAATGAGGATTGTCTTGAATGCCAAAAAATCCTTCTGTAGCATTGTAAGTTTCCAGATAGCTCATTTTTGAAGAGGGAATCAATAGCTTGAATTGTTCACGATAAGGAATGAAGTTAACACCACCATGAAAATAAACTTCCAAATTTTCCCAAACTTCGTTTATATTTTGTTTGCCTGTAATTTCTAAAATTTTCTTTAACAACAACAAAGTCCAAGAAGGAACTCCTGATATATTAGTAACATCATGATCAATAGTTCCTAACGCCATTTTTTCGATCTTGCTTTCCCATTCATCCATCAGAGCAATCGTTTTGTTGGGTACACGTTGAAATTCTGCCCAAAATGGTAAATTTTCAATGATAATTGCCGATAAGTCACCATAAAATGATTCGCTGTAAAATTCATTTATTTTATGACTTCCCCCCAATGCTAAACTTCTTCCGTCAAATATTTTTGTATCAGGATAATTATTGCAGTAAATTGAAAGCATGTCTTTTCCTCCTTTAAAATGGCATTCTTCAATAGATTCCTCGCTAACTGGTATAAATTTGCTTTTATCGGAGGTAGTTCCAGAGGATTTTGCAAACCATTTAATATCAGTATTCCATAGAATATTTTGTTCACCTCTCATCAAACGATCAATATATGGTTTCAAAGAATTATAATCGTTAATTGGAACTCTTTCTTTGAATGATTCCAGACTGATAATTGACTTATAATCATATTTCAAGCCCCATTCAGTATCTTTGGCTGCATACAATAGTTTTTTAAACCATTCCTGCTGAACTTCATGAGGGTACTTCATAAAAAGTTCAATCTGGTGGATGCGTTTTTTGATAATCCAAGATACTACTGAATTAATAAGAGCCATAAGTTATAATATATAAACAAGTACAAACCTACATTTTTTTTCTTTACAAATTACATTTGCTTAATTGATATGTTGATTTTAAGATTTTTTTTTTAATAAGAATGTGAAGAAAACAAAAAAGCCAAAGTTTTACTAAACGATGGCTTTTACACAAAATTAATGATGGCTAAAATTATGAGATTCGTGAATAGCCTTTCATAATACCACGGCTTGATTTAGAAATAAATGATAAAATCTCATCTCTTTCGGAAGTGGCAGGCATTTCGGCTTCTATTACATCTATGGCTTGTGTTACATTGTAGCCTCTTAGGTAAATGATACGATAAATATCCTGAATTTCTTTAATTTTTTCAAAGCTAAAACCTCTACGACGTAATCCTATTGAGTTAATCCCAACATATGATAATGGTTCGCGAGCGCTTTTGGTAAAAGGAGGGACATCTTTACGTACGAGAGACCCCCCAGATATCATGGTGTGTGATCCAATATTTACAAACTGATGAACTGCAGATAAACCGCCAATTATTGCCCAATCATCAATAACAATATGGCCGGCTAATGTTGCAGCATTTGCAAGTATACAGTTGTTGCCTATAATACAATCATGGGCAATGTGTACATAAGCCATCAGCAAGCAGTTGTTACCAATAACTGTTTCCATATTTGCTTTGGTTCCTCTGTTGATGGTAACAAATTCACGAATCGTTGTATTATCGCCAATGGTAACTGTAGTTTCTTCTCCATTGTATTTTAAATCTTGGGGTGGCGCAGAAATAACACTACCAGGATATATTTTGCAATTTTTCCCTATCCTGGCACCTTCCATAATGGTTACATTCGGGCCTATCCAGGTTCCTTCTCCGATCACAACATTTTTATCAATAGTAACAAATGGTTCGATCACAACATTTTTAGCTACTTTGGCTTGAGGATTGACGTATGCTAAGGGTTGATTCATTTATCTAAATTTTAATTATATAATTTTTCGCTTGAAATACTTGTCATTTAACTTTGATAATCTGTGCAAGCATCTCAGCTTCCATAACAATTTTTGTGCCAACATAAGCAACGCCTTTCATATTACATAATCCTCTTCGAATAGGGGTTAAAAGATCAAGTCTAAATATCAGTGTATCACCAGGAACCACTTTGCTTCTGAATCTTACATTGTCAATTTTCATAAAATAGGTTGCATAGTTTTCAGGATCCGGTACTGAACTTAATGCCATTATACCGCCTGTTTGAGCCATCGCTTCTACTTGTAAAACCCCTGGCATTACTGGTTCATTAGGGAAATGTCCAACAAAAAAATCTTCATTCATGGTCACGTTTTTCAAGCCCACAACATGCGTATCAGACATCTCAAGAATTTTATCGACCAATAAAAAAGGTGGACGATGTGGTAGCAGTTCTCTTATTTTATTGATGTCGAATAAGGGTGGTTTGTTTAGGTCAAACAAAGGGGTTTCTTTTTTAGCTATTTCTTGTTTGATTTGTTTTTTAATCAGTTTTGCAAATTCAACATTGGAGCTATGACCAGGACGACTCACAATAACATGTCCTTTAATTCTTTTGCCGATGAGCGCAAGATCACCAATAACATCTAATAATTTGTGCCGGGCTGGTTCGTTATTAAAATACAACTCAACATTGTTCAAAATTCCTTCGGCCAGTACTTCAACAGATGGCTTTTTAAACAAATTTGCCAATCTGCTTAATTCTTCTTTAGACATTACTCTGTTAACAAACACAATTGCATTATTTACATCTCCACCCTTAATAAGGTTGTTGGAAAGTAAATATTCTAGTTCATGCAAAAAAACAAAGGTTCGGCAAGGTGCAATTTCAGTCTGAAAATCTTCGAGCTTGTTGAGGGATGCAAATTGAGTATTTAATACTTTTAACTCATAATCAATTAATACCGAAAGCTTGAATTCTTTGCTTGGGATGATGACCATCTCAACTTTTTTATCAGGATCGGCATAGGTGATATTAGACTTTATTTCGTAATACTCTTTAACTGCATTTTGTTCAACAATACCAGCTTCCAGTAATGCTTTTACAATAGGCTTAGAGCTACCATCAAGGATAGGCATTTCGGGACCATCCAGCTCAATTAAAATGTTGTCGATTCCTAAGCCAAATATAGCAGCTAATACATGTTCAACTGTACTCACCTTTACACCATTCGACTCAATTGTAGTACCCCTTGAAGTATCAACAACTAAATCTACATCAGCGTCAATTAAAGGCGCATTTTCAATGTCAATTCGCTTAAATTTATACCCAAAATTAATGGGAGCAGGTTTAAATGTAATACTTACATTTTCACCGGTATGTAAACCAGTTCCTGATAATAAAGCTGGTTTGGCTATTGTTTGTTGTTTCTCTGTCATAATCAATTTGCAAAAATAGTAATATTAGATTAATATTAACCTTTTTAAATAAATGATGAAGGCATTTATTTTGCAAAAATACCTAAAAACTAAAAATGAAATTACATTTTTTTTAAAATAACATTTATTTTTTAGAATAATCAATCTATTAAAGGTTTTATATTATTGAAAATCTGTTAAATATCATTATTAAAGGAAGGATTGCATTACAAAAAAACGGGGCAACTTTCATTGCCCCGTAATTAATTAACCAAAAACCAATTTTTATGAAAAATTACATACATTTTTTTAATGCATGATTATGTTACAAAAGTATAATCAAACTTGCAAGCATGCTGTTAATGGACGTTAATATATGTTAATAAATGTTAATCCTTGATTATAAAGGGAAACAATCACTAATTTTGTTAGCCAATGAACAAGAAAAATATAATTTTTATCATTATTCTGATGACTTTTGCATTAATCGGCTTGGTCGGCTTGCAGCTATACTGGATTAAAAATGCAATTACAGTTGAAGAAGCAAATTTTCGTCGAAGTGTAGATGAAGCCATTTCTGTTGTGATTACAAAATTAGAAAAAAAAGAAATAACTTCTCAATTAAATAAATACAAAGAACGAACAATTCTTATTAATACCATTGACTCATTGAACAGATTGCTGTACAAAGAACAACAAAAATACCCAGGTATCGATGAAGAAAGTCATACCTCAGATGATACCAGAATTTCAAATCATAAAATTGATGTAAGTACCTGGGACAACTATAATGGAGAAACTACTTTGTATCACGACACTAGTATAGTGGTTACAGAAGACCCTGTATCTAAAGTATCTAAAGGTTCAAACTTTAAAACTATTCAGCACCATAAAATTGACATTGATGAGTCGGTACTTAATGATTATAGTGTTACGAAATTGAAGAGGGATTTATTGTTAAAAAAAATTAATTTGCTGGATGATTTCTTTGAAGATATTTTTAATTTGGGTAAGTTTAAACCAATCGAAAAACGCTTAGATCCCTATTTGTTAGATTCATTGATATTTCAGGAATTATTAAAAAAAGGTGTGAAGACCGAATATGAATTTGGTATTTTCAACCCAGGCAGAGGTCAGCTAATTGTTCAGAAAACAGGAAAATACAGCAAAGATTTATTAAATAGAAACTATGCTTACATTCTTTTCCCCAGTGATTTGTATTTAAACCCTGAATATTTAATGCTTTACTTCCCAAAAGAAAAAAGTTTTTTGATGATGCAATTATGGTTAATGTTAATTGTCTCAATGTCATTGATTGTTATCATCATTTTTTCATTTTCATATTCAGTTTTTACTGTTTTCAAACAAAAGAAACTCTCTGAAATGAAGAATGATTTTGTAAATAATATGACTCACGAAATCAAAACACCTATTTCTACTATCTCATTAGCTTGTGAGGTCTTAGGTGATAAAGATGTTAAAAAAACAGAGGCTTTGTTTTCTACTTACATTAATGTAATAAAACAAGAAAATAAACGTTTAGAAACCTTGGCTGAACATATTTTACAAACTGCTACTTTAGAAAAAGGTCAATTACTTCTTAGAAAGGAAGAAATTGATTTGCATCAAATTATTCTACAAGCTTTTAATAATGTGGGGTTTCATGTAATGCAAAAGAGTGGTAGTATTGCACAAGAATTAAATGCAAACAAATCAATTATTCTAGCTGATAAAGTTCATATCACAAACTTGATTTATAATTTATTGGATAATGCTAATAAATATTCGCCCGAAAAGCCAAAAATTACAATTTCTACCGAAAATAGCTCAAAAGGCGTTATTATTAAGATTATTGATAATGGTATAGGGATTAGCAAAGCTAATCAAAAAAAAATATTTGATAAATTTAGTAGAATATCGACAGGTAATGTTCATGATATTAAGGGATTTGGCCTAGGATTAAGTTATGTTAAAGCTATAGTTACTAAACACCAGGGGAGCATAGAAATTGAAAGCGAATTAAAAAAAGGTTCTGTTTTTACTGTATTTTTGCCATTTGAATAATTGATATATTCAATGAACCTACAAACGCTGATTGTCATTTAAAAATAATTGATATTAAATAATCTGTAATTATGGAAAATAATAAAATAAAAGTTTTGTTGGCTGAGGATGATCCAAATCTTGGCAGTTTATTAAAAACTTACTTAGAAGCAAAGGGATTTCCTACTCATTTATGCATTAATGGTCAAACTGCTTTTGATGTTTTCAAAACGAATGATTTTGATTTTTGTATTGTTGATGTTATGATGCCTGTTAAAGATGGATTTAGTTTAGTAAAAGATATACGCAAATTTGACAAAAAAGTACCTATCATGTTTTTAACTGCTAAAAATATGCAGGAAGATAAGCTAAAAGGCTTTCAAATCGGTGCTGACGATTATATTACCAAGCCATTCAGCATGGAAGAATTGTTGATGCGAATGGAAGCAATTTTACGTCGTACTCAGGATGCTGAAAAACAAAATTCAGTTGATAATTTTTTTACAATTGGTAAATACACTTTTGATTACAACCGACAGATTTTAACTTTTGGAGGAATAGAACAAAAATTAACGTCTAAAGAAACTGAGTTGCTAATGGTACTTTGCAAAAGTGCCAACGAAGTGGTTGACAGAAGTGTTGCTTTAAATAAAATCTGGAAGGACGATAGTTATTTCAATGCCAGAAGCATGGATGTTTACATCACCAAACTCAGAAAATATCTTAAAGAAGATACTCAGATTGAATTGCTGAATGTTCATGGGGTAGGATTTAAATTGATTATGAATAGGTAAACCATTGTTATTAAGTAGCCAAAAACTTAATTTCCTAATAACCAATAACTTTATAACCAATTACGTTATCCTTATTTCGATTTGATAACAAAAACTGTACGTCGGTTTTTAGCACGATTTTCGTCATTAATATTAGGTAAGAAAGGATTTGATTCACCATAACCTTTAAAACTAAGGCGCAAAGCTTTGATGCCTTTGTCAATTAAATATTCGTAAACTGATTTTGCCCGGTTACCAGATAATACAAGGTTATCTTTGTCGTTTCCAACATCATCTGTGTAACCTTGTATATCAACATTTACTTTAGGATGTTCTTTTAAAAATTCAATAAACCCATCAATAATGTTTTTGGATTCTTCAACCAGAAGGTATGAGTTTGTTGCAAAATTGATATCTTTTAATTGATAGGAAGCCCCAACCTCAATAGGTTTTATCTGAATATCAATTTTAACAGGCTGCTGGAAAGTTACGTCTTTGGCTGATATGTATTTTGATTCATAAGCATAATCATCTTTCTTAATGGTCAGTAAATAATCGTTTTTTAAAGGAAATACAGCTACATATTTTCCTGTTAAAGAATCCACCGGAATTTCTGTTATCTGTTTGGTTTTGATGTTTTTGAGTTCGATGTGGGCGACAATAACTTCATTGGTTTTTTCATCTTTTACTTCTCCTTTTATAAAAGCAATTTTTTCGGGTCGGGCACCTTCGTACAAATCGAAGTAAAAAATATCCCAACCTCCAATACCTTTAATCTGATTTGATGCAAAATAGCCATATCGTCCGTCGGTACTTACAAAAAAGCCAGCGTCATCATAGATTGAATTAATCGGATAACCAATATTTTTAGGTTCCTTCCAATTATATTCATCACCCAGTTTTATAAAGAAAATATCATAACCACCTAAGCCCGGCCATCCATCAGAAGCAAAATACAAGGTCTGACTATCGGTATGAATAAATGGTGATTTTTCGTTACCTGCTGTATTAACACTGGGTCCCATGTTTATGGGGACTGACCATTCCCCATCAGCACCTTTCAATGTTTTATAGATATCATAGCCTCCATATCCTCCTGGACGGTCACTAACAAAATACAGTGTCTTTCCGTCAGAAGAAATGCTAGGTTGAGATTCCCATGTTTTGGCTGAATTAACATTTTTTCCTAAATTTTTAATTTTATTCCATTGATTATCACCTCTGTTTTCTGAATAGCAAATATCGCAATTGTAATAACTCCCACCATCGGTATATTTGCAAATTGTATAGATAAGCATTTTGTTATCAATGGTAAAGGTAGCACCTCCTTCGTTTTCGCTCATGTTAAATGGCTCTGGCATTTCTTCACCCTGGCTGAATACACCGTTACGTCTTTCACTCTCCATGAACTTTTCCTTGTATTTTTTGTCTGCCGTTTTCCATGGAGTTACTTCGCCTGGCAATTCAGTACGACGGGTAAAATAACAATATTCGTTATCTGGAGTAATAATCGGTAAATATTCATCTAAATTTGTGCAAATACCTTCCATGGGTTTAGGATCAAAGGGAACCGGATTTTTAAACATCTTATCGTAAAAAGTTGCATATTTCTGCATTTGTTCTGCCCGCTTATAATCTTCGTCCGACTTGATTTTATCAACATCTTTCAGGAATTTAGAAAGATAAATTGCTGCTGTATCATACTTTTCTGCACCATAATACATATCTCCTAAATAATAATAAGCATAGGGGTCGTATTCAGGGCAAAGCTCAATAACCTTGCTGAAATACATTTTGGCAGCTTTCAAGTTTTTATCCGACCTTTTTATGCTGATAGTTCCCAATAAAAAATAAGGCTCAACATAATCGGGTTCAATTTCTATAAGTTCTCTTAATATTTTGATTGCTTCGTTGTATCTGAAAGCGGTGTATTCACCAACTGCTTTCTCAAACATACGGTTCACCTTTTTATTATCTGTTTTGCCACAAACAGTTTCATCCAGTTCTTGCGAAAATGAAGCCGTAAATTGTAGTATAAAAAAAAGAAAAAGTAATTTTCTAAGCATTTTTCAATTTGTAAAGTATATAAAGGTTGAAATACAAAAAGCTTTTCAGTTAAATCTCGAATCTAAATAATTTGTTTTAAAATACTATTCAGTAATCTCATAAACAATAACTTAAAAACTAAAGAAGCATACTACAAACCTACAAGCTTTTTTTCGTGATTACAACAAATTATTTTATTATTTACTTACAATTAAATGTTAGTTTCTCCAAAAGTTGTGGATGCTAATTGATTATTTCAGCCTTAACAATTTAGAAGAATTCTGCATATTAAAATAAATTCAGTTAAATTTCCGGCTACTGATAATTGGGAGGATTTATAAGCAAACAGCTTAGGATTTGTATTTTCAACTTATAAAGCAAATTTTAAAAAGATAGAATTAAGATTCTATAAGTATTTTGGTGCCTGCAAATTCAATGCGATCTCCAGTCCGTAGTTTTCTGCGTTTTCGATATTCAACTTCTTCGTTAACCATAACTTCACCCTCTTCAACAGCATGTTTTGCTTCGCCTCCGGTGTCAACCAAACCTAAAAATTTCATAAGTTTAATAAGTTCAATATATTCTTGTCCTTGTAATGGATAATTCATTTTTTTTGTTTTTTGTTTTTATTTTTTGTTTGGAGGAAACTTTAAATAAATGATATAGAATATTTTATGCCTGACAAATAAGATAGCTGTATTTAATTTGCTTTTATCCTAACTTAACACTTTTGGGTACAAAAATTGAAGCGTCTCCGCCATTACTTACAATATCTCTGATAATGGATGATGATAATGATGTATGTTCTGGTAGTGATAATAAAAAAACATTCTCAATTTCAGGATACAATTGTTTGTTGATTTGACCTACACGTCTTTCGAATTCAAAGTCGGCCGAAGTACGCAATCCTCTTAAAATGTATTGAGCGTCAACGCTTTTACAGAAATCTATAGTTAAGCCACTATATTCTGAAACAGTGATACTTGGATAATCAGCAAAAACAGATTGAACCCATTCAATTCTTTTTTCGATAGAGAAAAAGCTTTTTTTATCAGCATTTTTACCTATTGCAACAATAATCTGATCGAACAAAGGCACAGCCCTTTTAATGATAGATTCATGTCCGATAGTGATTGGGTCAAATGAACCTGGAAAAACTGCTATTTTCATTATAAATCAGTTGTTAAGTTATTCGTATTAGATTATTGGTTATTAAGTTATTAGGTTAAAATGTATTTCCTAATTCCCTTTCACTGATCACTGTTTACTGTTGTTTTGCTTCTTTCGGGGGCTTCGTTAAAAACATAAATTAAACGCAAAGTCAACATACTATTGTATTGCGTTCTTACCCAAGAGTATCCTGTAGAATTAGTAAAAGTACGTGTTCTTATGGGTAAAACAGAATAAGCATATCGAAAATTTAACTTCAGTTTTTTCCATATTTTAAAACGGACATCGGCCAACACATTCACGTCATCTCGTTTATATGGACTCGCAAGGGTTGTCGTTTCGATTTTTTTACCATGTTCAATTTCTTCAATACCTACAGTACGACCCCAGGAAAAGCCCAGCCCAAAAGTTATAGTTTCTTTGTCTTCAAAGTGTATCATTACAGGAACTTCAAGGTAATTCAGCCGGATATTATAGTAAGGTTCAGCTAAAGTATCCTTTTCTAAATCTGTTTTTTGATAGGCACCTTTTTGGTTAAAAATTGTTTCTATGCTTAAAGACCAATGATTGTTGAAAGGATAAATTGCACCTACACCTAAATTGAGTCCATATTTATGAAAACCGAATACTTCATCACCATCAATCTGAGTTGTATTCATTCCTACTATCAGTTCACCTTTAATTCTTTGTGCTTCTGCTTTGAATACTAAAACAGTAATCGAAAAAAAGGCTACAACAATATATTTTATCAATTGATTCATTTAAAATAAACTTTACAAAAATAGTATTTTAAAACGGTAAAAATTTGATTTTATTTCTTTAACGACAACTGAATTCTTTTACGATCTTTGTCTACTTCCAATACCTTTACTTCAACTTTCTGATTCAATTTAACCACTTCATTTGGATCGCGGATAAAACGATCGGCCATTTGACTTAAATGAATTAATCCATCCTGATGTACACCAATATCAACAAAAGCACCGAATGCAGTGATGTTGGTGACTATTCCGGCTAATATCATCCCTACATGCAAATCATTCATTGAATTTACGTTTCTGTCAAACTCAAAATAATCAAATTTTGTACGTGGATCTCTGCCCGGTTTTTCCAATTCTTTTACTATATCTGTAATGGTTGGTAAACCAAAATCACCATTTACAAATGCTGATGGAACGATTTCGTCTCGGAGTTCTTTGTTTTCAATCAAATCTTTGATATCAGCTTTTAATGAAGTAGCCATTTTTTTAACAATATCATAGCTTTCGGGATGAACAGCACTATTGTCCAATGGATTTTTAGCATCCTGTATTCTCAAGAATCCGGCAGCCTGTTCAAATGCTTTGTCCCCAAAACGAGGTACTTTTTTTAAGGCTACTCTTGAAGCAAAAGGACCGTTTTCTTCTCTATATTCAACAATATTTTTTGCCAGCGTTGTTCCAACACCTGAAACATGAGAAAGTAATTGTTTGCTGGCTGTATTTACTTCAACACCCACATTGTTAACACAACTAATTACAACATCTTCCAAACTTTTCTGTAAAGCAGTCTGGTTAACATCGTGCTGATACTGTCCAACACCGATAGCTTTTGGGTCAATTTTCACCAATTCAGCCAAAGGGTCGGTCAATCGTCTTCCAATAGAAACTGCACCTCTAACTGTAACGTCATAATCCGGAAATTCTTCGCGGGCAACTGATGAAGCAGAATAAACCGAAGCACCACTTTCGTTGACCATAATGGCTATTATTTCTTTTGAAAATGGAATCCTGCGGACAATGTTTTCGGTTTCTCTGCCTGCAGTTCCGTTTCCAATGGCAATGGCTTCAATTTTATAAGCACTCACTAAGCTTTGTATTTTATTAATAGCTTGCTTTACTTCGCTCTTGGGTGGATGCGGATAAATGGTTTCGTTGTGTAATAATTTTCCTTGTTTGTCGAGGCAAACTACTTTACAACCGGTTCTAAAGCCGGGATCTATAGCCAACACATTTTTCTGACCTAGGGGAGAAGCCATTAATAACTGACGAAGATTTTCGGCAAAAACACGAATGGCCTCTGCATCTGCTTTTTCTTTGGCAATTGTACGCAATTCTGTTTCCATGGAAGCACTCAGCAGCCTTTTGTAACTGTCTTTCACTGCAAGCTGAACCTGCTCTGAACTATCATTATCAGCCTTTACAAAAATTCTTTCAAGTATTTCAAGAGATTTTTCTTCGGGGGGTGCAATATTAATTTTCAAAAATCCTTCGTTTTCACCTCTGATCATCGCCAATACGCGATGTGAAGGTGCTTTCATCAGGTTTTCTTCCCATTCAAAATAGTTTTCGTATTTATTTCCTTCTGTTTCTTTGCCTTTGGCGACTTTAGAAGTAATACAAGCTTCTCTTACAAATAAATTGCGGATTCGTTCACGGGCAATTTTACTTTCGTTTACCCATTCAGCAATAATATCTCTGGCACCTGCCAGGGCTTCTGAAATAGAGTTGACGCCTTTTTCTGGATTGATAAATTTTAGGGCATGTTCTTCAACATCCACAAGGTTCTGAACCATAATGATTTTGGCAAGTGGCTCCAATCCTTTATCAATCGCAATGGTCGCACGTGTTTTGCGTTTTGGTCGATAGGGCAAATAAATATCTTCTAGCTCCGACATCACAACAGCCTGATTAATCTGACGAAGTAAATCATCTGTCATCTTTCCCTGTTCTTCAATTGAAGCAATAATGGCATCACGACGTTTATCCAGTTCACGAAGTTGAGCAACTCTATCCCTAACTTGAGCTACCTGAACTTCATCCAATGTTCCTGTCATTTCCTTACGGTAACGAGAGATGAAGGGTACTGTGGCACCACCGTCCAATAATTCTAATGTTCTTTCAACCTGCCAGGCAGCCACATTCATTTCTGCAGCCAGTATTGCAATATAATTACTTGCCATCTTTCATTTTTTTAGAGATGCAAAGGTAAGGAGAAATTTGGAATTGGTAAAATTGAGATTTATAGATTTGGTAATTTCACAAAAGCAAAATAAAACTGATTATAATATAAAGAGAAGAATCTCTCTTTCAATATTTAGAAGCGATAATTTTTTTATAAGTAAGCCTTGCTTCTCAACCAATAATCCGCTATAACCAATGCAGCCATGGCTTCCACAATGGGAACTGCACGCGGGACAACACAAACATCGTGTCGGCCTTTGCTCTCCAACAAAATAGAATTTCCTTTTTTATCTACTGATTCCTGTGCCTGCATAATCGTTGCGATGGGTTTAAATGCCAATCGGAAATAGATTTCTGCTCCGTTGGAGATGCCACCTTGTATACCACCAGAGTGGTTGGTTTTAGTGGAAAAATCGTTATTGAAACTATCGTTGTGTTGTGAACCGAACATTTCAACACCGTTAAACCCTGAGCCGTATTCAAAAGCTTTTACTGCACTGATGCTGAGCATGGCTTTTGCCAAATCAGCTTGAAGTTTATCAAAGACAGGTTCGCCCAATCCTACAGGGCAGCCTTTTACAGAACAATAAACAACACCTCCCAGGGTGTCTCCCTTGCAAATACATTCTTCAATTAATTGCATCATTTTTATCGAAGCTATTTCGTCAGGGCAACGGACGGGACTATTTTCTATAGTTTCTAAACTTAAATTGCTGAGATTTTCTGCTTTGATGCATCCTATTTGTTCAACATAAGCTTGGAATGTTATGCCTTCTCTCAATAACAGTTGTCTGGCAATGCTCCCTGCTACAACTCTGGCAATGGTTTCTCTGGCAGAAGCTCTACCACCACCTCTAAAGTCATAATTTCCGTATTTGGCAGTATAGGTGTAATCAGCATGCGAAGGACGAAATGCTTGTGATAACTGATCGTAATCTTCGGAACGATGATTGGTGTTTTTTACAATAAAAGCAATGGGAGTTCCTGTAGTTTTTCCTTCGAAAATACCGGATAGAAATTCCACATCGTCAGCTTCTTCACGTTGGGTGGTGTAAATTGACTGGCCTGGTCGACGACGGTTTAATTCATGTTGAATGACTTCAAAATCAATTTCCAATCCAGAAGGACAGCCATCAATAATGCCACCTATGGCAACACCATGAGATTCACCAAAAGTAGTTAGTTGAAATATTTTACCGAATGTATTACCTGCCATAGTATTAGTTATGAGTACTTAGCGTACTTAAAGTTATTAGTTTTGTATTTTAATATTGACTATTTCTCCAATTCATTTTTAAATTCAAGAAATGCCTGTTGAATATATTCATCGAACTGCATGTGGAAATGATCAAAGGCTTTTACAATTTTTTCTCCTTCTGGTGTGAGACAGGTTTTTCCACCATCTGCGCCACCTCTTTGAGTATCCAGAATAGGAAAACCTAAGCGTTCTTCAATTTGCTGGAGGTTGTTCCATGTTTTACGATAACTCAACTTGAGTTTTTCCATGGCTAACTTTAATGAACCGGTTTCACTGATGGCTTTGAGCAACTGCCATTTTCCGTCCCCTAAGATTCCTAATTCATCTTTGGTTTCCAACCAGATTTTATAATTTAAACGGATGTTTTCGTATTTAGAGTTCATAAGCTTAAGATTTATAAAACAAAGATAATATTTTTTTTTATGAATCAGCTGCATGCATATCATTTTATGGCTATTTATAGTGAAATGATAGATGGATCAAAAAACAATATATTTTGATAAGAAAAATAGAATCAGGAACTTACGCCTCCAGCCAGCCAGGCAGTTGAAAAAGCAATTTGAAGGTTGTATCCACCTGTGTCTGCGTCTAAATCAAGGACTTCTCCTGCAAAAAATAATCCTTTGATAATTTTCGATTCCATGGTTTTAGCATCTACCTCTTTAAGTTCAACTCCACCTGCCGTGATGATTGCTTCGTTAAAAGAACGGCTTCCCGTGATTTCAAAACGAAAATCTTTTAACCATAAGCGTATTCTTTTACGTTCTTCTGCTGATATCTGATGGCATAATTTATCACCAGATATTTTTAATAAATCGCCAGCTAAGCTTGCCAGTTTTCCCGGCAGCCAGAGCTTCAGAACCGACTGGAATTTCATTTTGCCATGTTCGTTCAAATCTCTTAACAAGCGGGCGTCAAGTTTTGGGTCATCGAGGGCCGGTTTAAGGTCAATGGAGCAAACTATCTGTTTTTTAGCCTGAATTTCAATAGAAAATTTCCTGCTTAAAGTAAGCACAATGGGACCAGTTATTCCAAAATGAGTGAACATCATTTCACCAAATTCATCTCCTTTTTTCTTTCCATCTATCCAAATGCTTGCTTTGACATTTTTTAGACTTAATCCTTGTAATTCCTGAGCCGTATTTCCTTTTGTTTCAAGAGGTACAAGGGCTGGACGTATAGGTGTAACAGTATGTCCTACGCTTTTGGCCAATCTATAACCATCTCCTGTAGAACCAGTGGCTGGATAAGAAGCACCACCAGTGGCTATAATTACTTTAGTGGCATTGATTATTGTAGTATTGTTAATTTCAACGCCAGAAATTACACCTTCGCTAACGATAAGCTTAGTAACACAGCTTTCTTTTTTCACATCCACTTTAAGTTTTTCAACCCATCTTACCAAGGCATTAAAAATATCCTGAGCCTGCTCGCTGGTTGGGAAAGCTCTTTCACCACGTTCAACGGTTATAGGAACCCCTTTGTTTTCAAAAAAAGCAATCAATTCTTTGGAGAAAAAGCAAGAAAAAGCGTGTCGCAAAAATCTGGAATTTTCACCGATATGATCCATGAATTCACGCATGGGGGCAATATTGGTCAAATTGCATCTCCCTTTACCTGTAATGCGAAGCTTACGGCCGGGTTGATTCATCTTTTCGAGCAAAAGTACTTTTGCGCCCGATTCTGCTGCTCTGCCAGCAGCAAGCAATCCGGCAGCACCACCTCCTACGACGATTACTTCATATTGATTCATTGAATGGGAGTTTGCTAAAATAAAAAATTATTGTAAGGGTAACGCTTGATATGTATGCGTTTTACTTCTTGGTAAAGAAAATCTTTCAGTTGGTCGATGTTTTCTTTTTCTTTGGCTGATATAAAGAATGCAGGAGAATTTGATTTAGCCATCCAGCTGTTTTTTAATTCATCGAGACTAAGGTTATCTTTAGTTGCAGGCAATAAATCATCTTCATCCTGTTCCACATAACGATAAGCATCTATTTTATTGAACAAAGTAATATAAGGTTTGTCACTCGCTTTAATGTCACTCAATGTTTGCTTTACTACTTCAATTTGTTCTTCAAATCCTTTATGGGAGATATCTACTAGATGAATTAATATATCAGCTTCACGTACTTCGTCAAGCGTTGATTTAAAAGATTCAACCAGGTCGTGAGGAAGTTTTCGTATAAATCCAACAGTATCTGTTAATAAAAAGGGCAGATTGCTGATTACCATTTTTCTTACTGTAGTATCTAAGGTTGCAAAGAGTTTGTTCTCTGCAAAAACTTCCGATTTGCACAAGAGATTCATAAGGGTAGATTTGCCTACATTGGTATAACCCACTAGTGCAACCCTTACCATATCTTCTCTGTTTTTGCGTTGAGTCGACATTTGCTTGTCGATATCTTTCAATTTTTCTTTGAGCAAAGTTATTTTGTCTCGGATAATTCTACGGTCAGTTTCAATTTCTTTTTCACCCGGTCCTCGCATCCCCATGCCACCACGTTGTTTGGTTAAATGGGTCCACATTCGGGTTAATCGGGGTAGTAAGTATTGATATTGAGCAAGTTCAACCTGTGTTTTAGCATGAGAAGTGCGGGCACGTCTGGCAAAAATATCTAAAATCAGATTGGTTCGGTCTAAGATTTTGCATTCCAGTTCCTTTTCGATGTTTCTGATTTGAGAGGGACTTAGTTCATCGTCAAATACAGCAACATGAATGCTTTCTGCTTCGATATATTCTTTGATTTCAGCTAATTTTCCGGAACCGACAAAAGTTCTGGAGTCGGGTCTTTCCAGTCGTTGCATAAACCGTTTTACAGCAACTCCTCCGGCTGTATCCACTAAAAAGGCGAGTTCGTCGAGGTATTCGTTTACTTTTTCAATATCCTGATTTTGATGAATCAAGCCTATTAATACAGCGGTTTCTTGTTTCTTTGCAGTTTCTATCAATTTGTATTATTGGTTTTAGGATCGATGCGATTGCTGAGTTGTTTTTGAAAGTAAAAATAAGGAGAGTGCGATGATTAAAAAATACACTGAAATGATTTCAATATCTATCACCTCTTTTGACAATAATAAGATTATTTTAAAAACACTTATGAAGAAAGTTAAGATAAAAACGAAAATTCTAAAAAATCCCTTTGGGATGGCTAATAAAAATATACTTAAACCAAAAAAAAGTATGATTATCAGTATTTTACTTATAGCTTCAAAGTTTTTAACTTCATCTGTTAGAAAAAATAATTTATAAGCAATGCCAAACAAAAAAAAGATGACTCCAGTTTTTAAAAAAATAGGATAGAAAATATTAGGTTTTTTCTTAATATTCATAGGACTTAAAGGATCTTAAAAAGTTTTAAACCCAATGATTTCTCGTACTTCTTTCATTGTTTTGGAAGCACTTTGGCGTGCTTTTTCAGCTCCCATTAAAGCTACTTTGCCGAGATAATCATTGTCAGAATTTAGTTCTAAAATTTTTTCACGAAAAGGTGCTGCAAAATTAATTACATCTTCTGCAATTTGTTTTTTCATGTCACCATAACGAATCTGGCAGTTATTGTACAATTCGTTATAATGCTGGTAAATATCATCTGCCGATACTATTTTCATGATATTAAAAAGGTTTTCAACAGCTTGCGCTTTAGGTTGATTTGGGCTTGTAGGACCTTGGTCAGAAACAGCTCTCATTACTTTTTTACGAATGAGCTCGGGAGCATCTCCTAGAAAAATGCAGGAATTTATATTGTCTGATTTCGACATTTTAGTACTTCCATCTAAACCAGGGATTTTAATAAGATCTTCACCAAAATTATAAGCTTGAGGTTCCGGAAAATAATCAACTTTGTACAATCTGTTAAAGCGATTTGAAAAAGTCCGCATCATCTCAAGGTGTTGCTCCTGATCTTTCCCTACGGGGACTTTGGTTGCTTTATGTATAATTACATCAGCTGCCATTAAAGTAGGGTAGGTGAGTAAACCTGCATTTACATTATTGGGTTGGCTACGAATCTTTTCTTTGAAGGATGCCACTCTTTCCAGTTCACCCATATACGCATTCATATTTAATAACAAATACAATTCAGCAACCTGAGGGACATCACTTTGAATATAGATGGTGGCAGCTTCAGGATCTAAGCCTGCTGCAAGATAATTTACCAAAACACGTTTTACATTCCCGTGTAAATCTTCGGGAGTAGGGTGGGTGGTTAATGAATGATAATCGGCGATAAAAAAATAACAATTATTTTGATGCTGCATTTTCAGAAAGTTACGGAGTGCTCCGAAATAATTTCCTAAATGTAAATCGCCTGTTGGTCTGATTCCGCTTACTACTATTTCCATAGTTTGCAAAATTAAGTAAAATTTCTATTTATCACTCATCTTTGAGTAAATCTTCTACTAATTTTGGAAGACCTGTTCCAGCTTTTTCCTTAATAATAGTAAGATTTTGAATGTAATAATTGTCTTTTGCATTTGGATCGATTAAGTATTTGGGGATAGCATGAGGTAGATTATTTAGCAATCCAGCTGCGGGGTAAACATTTAAGGATGTACCGACAACAATATAAATGTCAGCTTTTGATGACAATTTGGCAGCTGTAATTATTTGAGGCACAGCTTCACCAAACCAAACAATATGGGGACGCAATTGAGAACCCTTTTCGCAAAGCATACCTTTTTTTAACTCCCATCCTTGTAAATCATAAATTAAATCATCGTCAACTGTACTTCTTACTTTCTTTAACTCACCGTGTAAGTGTAAAATGTTCGAAGAACCGGCACGTTCATGAAGATCATCAACATTTTGAGTGATAATCTGAACATTGTATTTCTTCTCTAAGCGACTAATTGCATAATGCGCTGCATTGGGTTGAACCTGTATTAATTGTTTGCGTCTTTGATTATAAAAATCTAACACCAATTCTTGATTGCGTTGCCATGCTTCAAAAGTAGCAACATCCTCAATACGATACTCCTCCCAAAGACCATCACTGTCTCTGAATGTTTTAATGCCACTTTCGGCACTTATACCGGCTCCTGTTAGTATTACTATGGTTTTCATGAAATTAAATTGAAAAAATATTGTGATTATGAATGGGTAAAGGTAGGAATATATTGTATAAAAAAAACGCTCAGAAATGAGCGTTTTTTAGTTTTTTTATGAAATGTTGATTTGCCTTGACGGTTTTTCTTTAGCTTCTTCTCTTTTAGGAATTTCAATAATCAAAACTCCGTTTTTATGAGATGCTGAAATTTTGTCATGTTCTACCAAATCGGGTAAGCTAAAACTTCTTTTAAAGCTGCAATAACTGAATTCACGACGAACAATTTTTTCATTGTCTACTTCACTTTTTTCTTCTTTTTCTGAGAAAATCGTGAGTGTATTATTGTGAAGATCAATGTTAAAATCTTCTTTGTTTAGTCCAGGAGCAGCTACTTCTATTCTGAAACTGTCCTTTGTTTCTGCAACATTTACAGCCGGCATGCTAAAACTACTTTGATTTTCGATAAGGTTAGCTAGAAAATCTTTACCAAAGAATTCATCAGCGAAATTTGGTAAATAACTGTGTTTTCTTAAAATGGGTAACATAATTTTGTCCTCCTATATTTAAAGTTGATAAATTAATTTATTTTTCAAAATTCCAATATCAAGCTCCATGCCAAATTATAAAAATTTTTTTAAAGAAAAAATAATGACAAAATGACATATATATGAAACCTTAATTGATAAATTTTGAAAATAGAATAATTTACTATATTTGCAACCTGATATAATACTTGGCTCTTTAAATTTATAACAAAATAAAATTTGTTAAGATGCTGAGGTGTAAATTTATACATTTAGGTATTGTAATATTGTTATTTCTAAGTGATTTTGCAAAATATTGATTAATAGGTTTTTGTAATTTTTATCATTCGATTTGCTAAAAAATAAAATTTTTGCAAAAAGGGTAAAATTTTGATAAAAATAGCAACTTAGCTTAAACTATTTCAAACTAGATTTGCAACGATAACCGAATAGAAGCTATAAAGAACCAATTACTGAAAACTTTTTTGCTAATTTGATGTTTCTAGATTAGATAAGTTCTTGCTAATGATAATTATACACACAGATAATTTGCTTCTGTAAAAAACACAAAACTTTTTTCTGTTGCTATTGTTTATATAAGGGGTCTTCTATAATTTAATTCTTTGTTATTCAATTAAATAAGTGTATATT
>CAZCBG010000033.1:0-31392 GCA_964496885.1 uncultured Bacteroides sp.
ATGATAAAACTGATGCTTAATAGAATTAAAAATTAAAATTTAGACAGTTTCTAAGACTATTTTAATTATCAAAACACATTTAATATGAGCGAACGATTGAACAAAATCTTTTTAAATTACAAGGGTAATGAAGAAGAACTCATTCCTCTTTTGCAAAAAGTTCAGGAAGAAGTGGGTTATTTATCTGAAAATGATATGAATAAAATAGCAAAATTTCTCAGAATCCCCAAAAGCAAAGTATTTGGTGTAGCAACCTTCTATGCTCAATTCAGGTTTAAACCAAAAGGCAAAAATCATATTATGCTTTGCAGAGGAACAGCCTGTCATGTAAAAGGAGCTCCCAGAATTTTAGAAGAAATTGAAAATAATATTGGAATAAAGGAAGGAGAAACATCAGAGGACATGGAACATTCCATCGAAAGTGTTGCATGCATTGGTGCTTGCAGTTTAGCTCCATGTATAACAATTAATGACAAAGTACATGCTGATCTTACACCTCAGAAAATAGAAACTTTATTTAAAAAGAAATCAAAATAATGTAATCCTATTTGGTATAAATCAGGTTTAAACAAAAATTTAAAAATGGATATAAATCTATTATTAAGCAAATCCATCGCTGAATGGGAAGTATTAACTAAAGGAGATGTCCCTTCAGTTTTTATTGGCAATGCTACTTGTGGCCGTTCAGCCGGATCCATGGACATTATAGATACATTTAAGAATGAAATTGAAAAGAAAAATCTTAATTGCAATGTAATTGAAGTTGGGTGTATAGGAATGTGTTATTTAGAACCCATTGTGATTGTTTCCATGCCTGGAAGCCCAACAGCATGTTATGCAAAAATAAATTCTAAAGAAGCAATTGAAATAATTGAGAAACACATTATTAACGGAACAATAATTGAAGATAGGCTTATTGGGATTATAAGTGAGAGCAAGCAGAAAAGATTCCCTGAATTGCATCATACAGCCGTAATGAAACCTCAGGTAAGGTTGGTTTTACAAAATTGTGGTCTTATCGATCCGAATAATTTAAATCATTACATTGCCCATAAGGGATATTCGGGGGTTAGCAAGATGTTGAAGATGAAACCCGAAGATGTAATTGAAGAAATAAAAAAATCAGGCTTAAGAGGAAGAGGTGGAGCAGGTTTCCCAACCTGGCGCAAATGGTTATTCTGCAGAGAAGCTGAGGGTTCCCCAAAATATTTGATATGCAATGCGGATGAAGGTGATCCAGGTGCCTTTATGAATCGTTCCTTATTAGAAGGCGACCCACATGCACTTATCGAAGGAATGATTGTTGCTGCTTATGCAATAGGAGCATCTAAAGCATATATATACTGTCGCGCTGAATATCCATTGGCATTGGTTCGCTTGCAATTAGCCATTGAGCAAGCTGAAGAAAAAAATCTATTGGGGGATGACATTTTAGGTTCGGGCTTTAGCCTTCACATAAAAATAAAAGAAGGTGCGGGTGCTTTTGTTTGTGGAGAAGAAACCTCATTGATTGCTTCTATTGAAGGAAGCCGGGGAATGCCACGCCCCAGACCACCTTTCCCAGCTATCTCCGGATTATGGGGAAAACCTACCATCATCAATAACGTTGAAACACTTGCTTCTGTTGCCAGAATCATGCAGAATGATGCAGCCTGGTTTTCACAATATGGTACAGAAAAAAGCAAAGGGACCAAAACTTTTGCTTTGGTCGGGAAAATAAAGAACACTGGGTTAATTGAAGTCCCGCTAGGAATTTCGTTAAGAGAAATAATATTTGATATTGGTGGTGGTATACCGAATAATAAAAAATTCAAAGCCGTTCAAACAGGTGGCCCTTCAGGAGGCTGTATCCCAGCTCATTTATTAGACATAGCTGTTGATTACGATTCGTTGATGCAAGCTGGAACTATTATGGGATCAGGCGGATTGGTTGTTATGGACGAAGATACCTGCATGGTGGATGTTGCCAGGTATTTTCTTGATTTTGCCCACAAAGAATCATGTGGAGAATGCGCTCCTTGTAGATTAGGGACCAAGCAAATGTTAGATATCCTCGAAGATATTACTTCAGGAAAAGGAAGTATTGAAGACATTGATTTACTTGAAAGCCTAGGTGATGGCATAAAAAAGGGTTCTCTATGCGGACTTGGACAGACAGCTCCTAACCCTGTTCTTACTACATTAAAATATTTCAGAGATGAATATGAAGATCATATTGTGAATAAAAAATGTGTTGCCAAAGTTTGCAGAGATTTGAAATATTACGACATTTTGGTTGACAAATGCACTGGGTGTCATATATGTTTTAAAGCCTGCCCTGTTACTGCAATAAGTGGAAACCCTAAAGACATTCACGTGATTGATCAGTCATTATGTATTAAATGTGGAATGTGTCTTGATAAATGTCCAGTGAAGTTTAATGCGATTGAATGCTATGCCGGTAACAAAGCTTAAAATTATTAGAATAAATAATTGATTATGAGTAAAGTAAATCTTACAATTGATGGAAACAATATAATAACTGATTCAAACAGCACCATACTTGAAGCAGCTATTGAAAACAATATATATATTCCGCATCTTTGCCATCACGAAGACCTGAAATCTGCAGGAGTTTGCAGGATGTGTATGGTTGAAATTGAAGGTCAGAGAGGACAGCTTGTTGCCTGTAAAACATATGTTGCCGAAGGAATGAATGTTAAAATTGACAGTGACGATATTAATTCTATCCGTCAAACTACGCTTGAGTTGATTCACGCAAATCACACCCAGGATTGTACAAATTGTTTACAAAACAGCAATTGTCAATTGCAGGAAGTTACTGCATACGTTGGAATCAATCAAAAAAGATTCGATACGATGCGTAAGGTAAAAGCTTTTATTGAAGTAGACAATTCAAATCCGTTTTTTAATCTCGATCATAACAGATGTATTTTATGTGGAATTTGTGTCAGAACCTGTGATGAAGTTCAGGGGGTGAATGCCTTGGATTATGGGAAAAGAGGATTTAATACAATTATAAGTTCATATGGAAACAAATCAATCATAGATTCTGATTGTGAATCCTGTGGAGAATGTGTTGTAAGATGCCCTGTTGGAGCATTATACATCAAGAAAACTCAGCATTTTTCTAGGGAGGTGAAAACTATTTGCACTTATTGCGGTGTAGGTTGTAATATCTTTTTAGGTGTAAGGGCAAACAAAATTGTGAGTTCAAGAGGAGACAGAAGCAGTATCGTCAACAAAGGAAGATTATGTGTTAAAGGCCGATTTGCTTACGAATTTATCAATCATCCCGACAGATTAACACATCCACTGATTAAAAAGAATGGCAAGTTTGAAAAAGCTAGTTGGGATGAAGCTTTAGATTTAATTGCAAGTAAATTTTCTGAAAGAAAAAAAGGAAAATTTGCAGCATTTTCTTCAGCAAGAGTTACAAATGAAGAAAATTATGTGATTCAAAAATTCACAAGGGTAGTGATGGAAACGAATAATATAGATCATTGTGCTAGATTATGTCATGCACCCACAGTTTCAGGGCTGGTACAATCTTTTGGCAGTGGTGCTATGACAAACTCAATCGATGAGTTTACGAATACTAAAACTATATTTTCAATTGGATCTAATACAACTGCTGCACATCCAATTATCGGCTTACATATTAAACAAGCCAAAAGAAATGGAGCAAAAATTATTGTTGCGAATCCAAAAGAAATTGACCTCTGTCGTCATGCTGACCTTTTTCTGCAGCAATATCCGGGGACAGATGTAGCACTTCTGTTAGGAATGATAAGGGTAATTATTGACGAAAACCTTCATGATAAAGAATTTATCAAAGATAGATGCGAAAATTTCGAAGAATTTATCCAGACCTTAGAAAACTTCTCGCTTGAAGAAGTCGAAAAAATCACCGGAGTTCCAAAAGCTAAAATTGCTGAAGCAGCCAGGATGTATGCAATCAACACTCCTTCATCAATAGTTTATGCAATGGGGATTACACAACATACACATGGTACTGACAATGTTCTTGCTATCAGCAATCTTGCACTGCTCACCGGAAATATCGGCAAAGAATCTTCAGGTGTAAATCCATTGAGAGGTCAAAACAATGTTCAGGGAGCTTGTGATATGGGAGCTTTACCCGACGTTTACCCAGGATATCAGAAAGTAAACAATCCAATAGCCCAGGAAAAATTCGAAAAAGCCTGGGGCGTAAAATTGGATGATAAGATAGGAATTACACATACTGAAATAATTACTGAAATTGAACAGGGGAATATAACCGCATTGTATCAGGTTGGCGAAAACCCTGTTATCAGCGAAGCAGATTCCAATCATGTTAAAAAAGCATTAGAAAAACTCGATTTCTTTGTGGTACAGGATATATTCATGACTGAAACTGCGCAATATGCTGATGTAGTGCTTCCGGCAGCTTCATTTGCAGAAAAAGATGGGACTTTCACCAATACTGAAAGAAGAGTACAACGTATCAGAAAAGCAATTGAACCGATTGGTGATTCAAAAACCGATTGGTGGATTTGTTGTGAAATTGCCAAACGTATGGGTGCCAAAGGATTTGATTTCGCCAATGTGGAAGAAATTACAAATGAAGCCAATGCATTGGTTTCAAATTTTGCAGGTATTACATACGATAGAATTGAAAAAGAAGGCATTCAATGGCCTTGCCCCTCTTTGGATCATCCAGGAACTAAATATTTACACAAAGAAAAATTTGCTACACCCTCTGGCAAAGCAAAGTTTATTCCATTAACTTACAGGATTTCAGCAGAGCTACCAGATAAGGAATATCCTTTATTATTGACTACTGACAGGAGTTTATACCATTATCATACCAGTACCATGACCAGAAAAGTTGAGGGATTGCGAATTCTAAATGAAGAAGAATTATTAAAAATATGTGCAGCAGATGCACAACTATTCGACATTCAAGATGGTGAAATTGTAAAAGTAAAATCGAGAAGAGGCGAAGTTAAAGTTAAAGTCAAGATTACCGATATTTGCCAGAAAGGGGTTGTTTCGTTGACTTTTCATTTCTTTGAAACGCCCACCAATGAATTGACAATATGTGCTGTTGACCCCATTGCAAAGATACCTGAAACTAAAGTTTGCGCAATTAGGATTGAAAAATTATAATTCATAATAATTTAAATTGCAGGAAATAATCATAATTCACTGATTAATACTAGCACTTTATAGTTATAGTATTTAAAAAAAAACAATTTATAAAAAAAATAAATAAATATTTTAACTTTTTTTAACTTTTGTGTTTTTTTTTAACTTATCTTTGTCATTCAAATAATATAAATTGTATGATTTCAACAAGCCATTTTCACCCAATGTTGGTACACTTTCCCATTGCATTGGTTAGTATTGGATTTATTGCTGCAATTGCTTCTTTAGTTTTCAAAAAAGAAGAATGGATAAGCAAGTCAAGTTTTTATCTTTTAATAATTGGAACCTTTTCGGCCTTAGCAGCTTTACTTGCAGGTGTTTTATTTACAACCGACATGACTGGCGCAGCAGCTGAAGTTCAGGAAACACATGAATTGTTTGCATGGATTACATTAAGTTTACTAATTGCCACTTCAGTACTAACTATCTTTCAGGCAAGACTAAACAAAAAGAATCTCACACTTAAATGGCTTGCTTTTGTTATGTACGGTTTGGCGGCAATTGCTGTCAGCATAACAGGTTTCTATGGAGGGACCCTTGTTTTTAATTACATGATGCCACTTTAATTATAAACCTTAAATAAATAAACCAATGAAAAACATCTTATTAATAGCCTTCGTAAGCCTATTAGCTTTTACTTCTTGCAAACAAAGCAATCCAGTTAAAACAATTGAAAACCTTAAAGCAGGGTTTAAAGGAGAAAGCACAGCAAGTGCCAAATATGCTGCTTTTGCTCAGAAAGCCAGAGAAGAAGGCTTCGAAAGTATTGCGAAACTTTTTGATGCTGCCTCCAAATCCGAATCCATTCATGCAGCTAATCACAAAAAAGTATTGGAAGATTTAGGTCAAAAAGCTGAAGTTTTCACACCTTCGTTTGAAGTTAAATCTACTGTCGAAAATCTCCAGGCTGCCATTGATGGTGAAACTTACGAGGTAGCTACCATGTATCCTCAATTTCTTGCTGATGCTAAAACTGAGAAAGTTGAAAAAGCTGAAAAATCATTTCGCTGGGCTTTCGACACTGAAAAAAAGCACCAGCAGTTTTACACCAAAACCTTAGAAGCATTAAAAGCAAAAACAGAAAATATGTTGCCATTTGAATATGCAGTATGCCCTGTATGTGGGAACACCTTCGATAAAGCCAACCTAGACGAAAAATGTTCATTCTGCCAAACAAGCAAAGAAAAGTTTATCAGTATTTAGTTTGATGCAGCTATTAACATTAGTTGATATACCAGAAATGACGGGGTGACTTGGAGTCACCCCGTCATTAACAACAATTTAAAATCTTTTTCTATAAAGCTGGAAACTTGTTTTTTTTTACAATACGAATAATTGTTTTATTTCCTTTTTTTTTGTCAGAGCATTACACAAAACTACAAGAATATATAGCTGTACATGAATTGTTTAAATAGTGCAATAATATTTTACCAAAAACAGGAGGTAGAATCGCTTTTATTTACAAATTATTTTGACGTTGTTTTTATTGATATCTTCATCTAAAAAAACTTTTCCTGTTATTTCGGGAGCTAAAAGACCTTTTCCGAATGATTTTTCACCTGTAAGTATTCTGGCCTCATCCCATAAACCAAGATTTATAAATGATTGTAACAACTCCCTCCCACCTTCAACAATAAGCGATGTTTTTTTTATTTCATATAAATAATCTAGCATTTCATGCAATGGATTTTCACAGAAATTAATTTTTTGATAAATAACATTGTGTACATTTTCTTTTTCCAAAGCGGTAAAGACGACTGTTAGCTGCTGTTGATCGAAAAGATGTAAAGTATTCGATAAACTGAGATTTTCATCCATTACAAGGCGTAAGGGTTGCTTTCCTTTCCAATGACGGATATTAAGCTGAGGATTGTCGTTAAATGCAGTATTAGTGCCCACCATAATGGCTTCTTCTTCACTTCTCCATTTATGAACCAATATTTTTAATTCATCATTGGTAATCCAGTTATCAAGATTACTCCCTGGTTGAGAACGGTCAATATCCATAAATCCATCCAGGGTTTTCGCCCATTTTAGTATGATATAAGGTCTTTTTTGCGTATAATAACAAAAGAATCTTTTGTTTAGCGCCTTTGCTTCTTCTTCCAACACGCCATATTTGACAGTTATGTCTGCCTTTTGTAATCTCTCAATTCCATTTCCAGCAACCAATGGATTGGGATCTTTAACGGCAATGATTATTTCTTTAACCTGATGTTTGATGAGTAAATCAGCACAGGGTGGAGTTTTTCCATGATGTGAACAGGGTTCAAGATTCACATAAACACTCGCTTCTTTCAATAAACTTTTATCTTTTACCGCATCAATGGCATTCACTTCAGCATGAGCTGATCCAAATTTTTGATGAAAGCCTTCACCGATGATAATCCCATTATGAACAATTACGCAACCTACCATAGGATTAGGTGCAACATTCCCAAATCCTTTTTTTGCAAGATCCAGACAACGGGACATATATGTATAATCATTGTTCATATTGCAAACTTACAATGTTTTTTTAATCATGGTATAATTTTTTTTCGGACTTTTGCAGTATTATATTTAAAGAAATGAGAATCCGTTCAAATAAAATCAAAGATGTAATTGCTTTTTTCAGGCAAGAACTTCAAAGCTTGTACGATGAGAAAGAGATAAAAAGCTTTATAAATCTAGTAATGGAAACCTATACTGGTTTAAGCCCTGCACAATTGCTGATTAGCCATGAAAAACCATTGAATGAATCGGTATTGCTGAAGATTAAATTTGCCATCAACGATTTAAAAGTTTACAAACCTTTACAATACATTTTGGGAAAAACTTGGTTTTACGATTTGGAATTTAAAGTAACACCCGATGTTTTAATACCTCGTCCCGAAACCGAAGAATTGGTAAAATGGGTTATTGATGATTACCAAAACATTACACAATCCTTTCATTTGATGGATATTGGAACTGGCAGTGGATGTATAGCTATTAGTTTAAAAAAATATTTACAGCAGACTGAAATTTTTGCTTTAGATGTTTCCCAAAAAGCTATGGATGTGGCAATCGAAAATGCAAAAATCAATGAATTAGCTATTCATTTTAGCTTAATCGATATTTTAAACCGAAAAGAATGGGAAGAATTGCCCGAAATGAATATCATTGTAAGCAATCCACCTTATGTCTGCAATGCAGAAAAAAAAGCGATGCAAGCCAATGTATTGGGTTACGAGCCACATTTAGCTTTGTTTGTAGGTGATGAAGATCCACTGATATTTTACAATGCCATTGCAGATTTTGCTTTGCTTAAATTAAAAGATAAAGGCTCTTTATATATTGAAGTAAACGAGAACCTTGCTTTTCAGACTAAAAACCTACTCCAGGCCAAAGGTTTTACACATTGTGAAATCCGCAAGGATATGCAGGGAAAAGACAGAATGATAAAAGCAATTCTTTTTCAATAAGTTATCTAAAATATTTACTTAATAAATCGGCCAATAAAAATAAAAGATTCCAGTTTACAAATGGAAAAAATTAGCTTTTTTCGATTCTAAGATTTTTTTTATTTACCTTTACATTTCAAAAAAAAAATAGAAATGATACCAGCACACGTATACCAATTTTTACAGGATTTAGCTGCCAACAATAACAGAGAGTGGTTTCAAAGCAATAAAAAAGCGTATGAATTAGCTAAATCTTCAGTTGAATCTTTCATCAAAGAACTGATCAGCGGCATACAATCGATTGATAATACAGTAATAGGTATTTCACCCAAAGACTGTATGTTCCGTATCAATCGTGATGTGAGATTTTCAAAAGATAAATCACCTTACAAGACCAATTTTGGTGGTTTTATTGCAAAAGGGGGGAGAAATGCAATGAATGCCGGTTATTACTTACATATTGAACATAATAGCTCTTTTGTGGGTGGAGGAATTTACATGCCCCCTGCTGATAGACTTAAGCTCATTCGCAACGAAATTTATTTCAACGCTCCGGTTTTTAAGAAAATAATTGAAAATCAAGATTTTAAAAAATATTTCATTGAAATCTGGGACGATAACAAACTCAAAAATCCCCCCAAAGATTACCCTAAAGATTTTGAAGCTATTGAATTACTGAAATTCAAGAATTATACCGTAATACATTCTATTAGTGATGAACAAGTGATGCAAACAAATTTTTATCAATACGTGATGGAGGTTTTCAAAACCATGTTACCGCTCAACAACTTCCTGAACAATGCCATAAGTATTGGTTAAATGATTTAGACTCCAAAAAAGCAAAAAGCTTGAAAATCAATGACTTTCAAGCTTTTCTGCGGTCCGGACGGGACTCTGAACCCTCTGTTAATTAACTAATAATCAAATAATTATGTTTTTATTTTTGTTAAATTGTCAATTATTTGTCAACTGTATTTAAAAATGTTATATTATTGATATTGTGTATTTTAAGTGTTTTTGTGCTTAAATTTTCATTAAATTTCAGGCTTTTTGCCTTGGTTTAATTGTTATTTTTTAATTAATTACTTATTGAGTATCTGCACCAGCTTTTCTTTTAAGCCAAATTTTATAAATTCATCCTCTCTAATATCCAATTCTACTAAAACTTTTGTCCTGGCAATTTTGCTGTCTTTTACATTCTCGTAAATTTCCGGGTAAGTTATAATATCAATAATTCGCATATTGAATATGTTTGCGATTTCCGCAAGTCTATTTATATCTAATCCGGATTTTTTATTTTCCAATCTACTATAAGAAGAATTTTCAATATGTAGCTGATCAGCCATAAACTCCTGTGAATAACCTCTCTTTTTTCTTATCTCTACAATATTTTTAATTATATCCATAGTGTTAAAGGTAACGATTTGATTTACAGATAGGAGTTGCCTATTTTGGAAATATATTCCATTTAATGTAAATTTTGTTTGCATTATTCGGAAATTTTATATTATGTTTGCAGTCTGAAATAAAAATACAAATATACTATCAGAAAACGCAAATATTACAGTTCTAAAATAATTTAACGCATTATTTACATGATTTCTGCATTTTTCACAAGTTTTATTTATTTTTTAATCGTCATGCTGATGACATCCGTCGCCTGGATCTGCATTTTATATTTTATAACCAAGTACAATAAATTCAAAAACAATAATTTTTAAACCCTTTTAAAATTATGGCAACAGCAAAAAAAACAAGGAAAGTTTACAAAACTTATACAAAAGACGTCCAATTTAAGCTAATTGAGGAATTTTCGGAACTTTGGAGGAAGGGCTATGAAAGCAATTTAATATTATTGCATTTATCGAAAAAGTATTTTAAATCTAAATCCCGGGTTGATCAGTTGGTAAAAGCGCGCCAACTTACCAAAACTTTAAAAAGAAATTCTGATATTTTAACCAATATAAACATTTAAGCCATGGATCCACAAAAAAGAATAATTGATCTTACAGTTTTACAACTGGCCGAAATCATCAAAGAAATTACAGAAGTAAGTATTAAGATGGCCTTATCGACTCAATACAACAACGACCTTAAAAATAAAGTCCTTTCTATCAATCAGCTTGCCGAACTGGGTATCGTTGGAAAATACCATCGCATCAAAACATTGATCGAATCCGGAGAGATCAAGCAAACGGCAGACGGCAAAATAAGTGGTCTTTCAGTTTGGGAATATTTAAATTCTTCAGCAGCATGACAAAAGTAAATATACTGATCAGTTTTGAAGATCCCAAAAATAAGCCTTACAAAATAATGATAGAACGTGATGTCATTAACGATTTCGATTTAAAAGCCTTGCAAAAAGAAACTTTTTACATGATCGACACCGCCGGAAGTTTAATAAATTCTTTAATCATTGAAAAACAAAAAAAAGATGAAAGTAGAAGTTAACACCAAATCAGATTTATTCGGACAGATTATCGTTACCATTTCCAAAAAAGGTTTGTATTATTCGGCCGAAGTTTACAGCGAACAAGAAGCCCAGGAGTATATAAAAACGAAATTAACAAGAATAGCAGCGGACACCGTTCGTAAAATGTACGATCAAAAAGTTTTCTTTTTTGCAAATGGCCGTTATAACACCGCCCAGCTGTTGGCCTTCCAGGCACTCAAAGAAGCTTTAAACACTAACTTAAGTCTTCCATATATCAGAAGTTATGTTTTGCCAATTTTGTACGATTTACAACCACATAAAACCGCTTCACATTACAAACTTTTTAATGATCGTTACAACTGGTTATTGTCTTTATGCCTTAATTTGAGTTTCAATCAGAATGCCAGCGAGTTACGTCAAAAATATTTAAGTGATCCGGAAAGCCCGGAAGTGATCGCAGCGTAAATTTTAGAGGGTTGAAAATCAATTCATTAACCCTCTCTTGATAATATAAGCAATAACTGGAAGATTTTACCCCCCAAAAAACAGGTTTTTAAAACATGGAATATACCATCGCCGAACGATTTAAAAATAATCAAAAGTTTCAAGGAAAATTATCGTGGAAACGCAAAGAAGCAATGAACATTAAAGAAAATATTAAATGCTTTGTATCCGATAATTTTAACATTGATCTTCCGGCCCAGGCGCCCAAGTTTAAACAAATGGCCGCCCATGGGTATAATACTGAATCTTACACCTATTTGCGCGAAGAAGCCCAGGAACTGATAAAATTATTTTATCAGTTCAATTACTGTGGCCAATCCTTCGCCAGTTTTTTTGAAGATCCAGGCGGAAGCGGTAAACATGAAACTTACACACTGGCGCATACTTATTCTAAACACCGCTTCGATCCGGTTTGGAATATGAGAAAATCAAATCTTATCAGATCCATTTATCGCAATTACTTAAAAGAAACCAAAGTTTATAAAAATTACCATCCTGTTCATATTACACTAACATTGCCACATGCCGGCGGCTTATACGAAGGTAAAGAATTTTACGCCGCCGAACTGATCGAAAAATTTAACCTGGTTCGCAAAAAAAGCTTTTGGAAAAAAATGACCTACGGCGGCGAATACGGTGTAGAGATTAAAGAAAGCGCCAACAAGGCCAACGGCTTACACATCCACATCCACAGTCTTTGTTTTTTAAAAGAAAAAAATGTAAACCGCTTTAGAGCTGCATTAAAAAAAGCATGGTTAACCGAAACCGGAGCCAGCCAGATATGGGTTGAAACTTTATATTTCCATAAAAAAGACAGCGCCGGCCATTACATTAAAGAAATCCGCAACAATGCCAAGCTTACCACCTACGAACAAGAAGACGGCAGTTATACCAGCGAAGGCGCCGCCGTTAAAAAGAAATTTTATGTAGATCGTGAAGCCCGTGAAATAGAAAAACGCCAAGACCTTACACCCGAAGAAAAAGAAAACGAAATTTTAGGCTTTTATCTCCAGGCAATTTTAGAAACTATAAAGTATCACTTTAAATTTGAAGCCGTTAAGACCGATAAAAACAATTACAATGTTTTTTTGATGAACGAAATTTTAAAAAACACCAAGAAAAAAAGGCTGTACAGCCGCTTTGGTAATTTTTACAAGGTAGAAGAATTAAACTTCAACAAAATATCAAAGCCAACAGCCAGCCCCGAAGAAGGCGAACCCATGGCCGCCGCAGCAGAAACCGCCATCAATCCTTTTCTGATGGAAGCCGTCCCGGTTGAAAATACGCAAATAGTAATGTTTTATCCCGAACGACAGATCCGACAGCCGAAATCTTCGCCCTTTGCTTACGAACTTATAAATTTTAAAGATAAAAAACCTTATACTTTTTTAGACCTGGGCCAGGGTATTAAAGTTATTTTAAAAAATCATTTTAATACAATATACAATAAATCCAGTATTCAGATAGAAGAAAGCCGCGTAAAATCGAAAGTAAACAAAGGACTTAAACACAATTTAAGGGATCCAAACGATTATTTGCCAACTTTCGCAGAATTAAGCCCCGATATATTTGACCACTTAAATATAAATTATAATCAATTAAATATCAATTAACAATCAATTACAAACCATCAAATTTTTAAAATTATGTTAGAATTAAATTTAATCGGAAATGTAGGCCAGAACGCTAAAATTGTAGAGGCCAACGGCGCAAAGTTTATCAGTTTTTCAGTGGGTACCAACGAAAAATTTAAAAATGCAGAAGGCGAAAGCGTTGAAAAAACTACCTGGGTAAGCTGTATTTTAAGCAAAGACAGTAAAATATTAGATTACCTGGTAAAAGGAACCAAAGTTTATGTAAGCGGCGATTTAAGCGTAAAAGTATATAAAGACAGCGAAGGCGTAAATAAAGCCGCCGTTAATTGTAGAGTGCGCCGTGTTGAATTATTGAGCAGTAAACCAGCAGAGCAAGGCAGCGAAGCAAGGCCGGAACCTGCCATCGATAACCAGGAGCTTAGCGATGATTTACCATACTAATTTTTTGAAAAACAGCGAGCCGGTAAAATGCCGGCTTGCTTAAATTTAACGCGTATATTGTAGTAGTTTCAATTACTACAATATACAGTTAAATTAAAAGCAGTTGAAAATTAAACCAAAATTTTTGAGTATATTTGCAAAACAAGTATATATAATATTAAGTTATGGGAAAACATTTAAAATTGATATCAACAGAATATTTACAAGAATATTCAAATAAGGTTAAAGTTGATTGTTTTGACATACTTAGTAAATTGAAAAATCATATTAAGTTTTCACTTGAAGATTTCGAATACTATACTATTTCATCCTCCATTTATTCTTCAAAAATTGAAGGAAATACGCTTGATGTAAATAGTTTTTTCAGAAACAGAGAAAAAAAAATCACTCCCAAAAAAAAAGAAGTTCGAGAAATTGAAACGCTTATGGATTCTTATAAGTTTGCTTCTGAAAATAAATTAAACAGAACGAATTTTTTAAAAGCTCATGCTTTATTGTCAAAAACTTTTTTACCGGTTAAGGAAAGGGGTGTATTAAGAAAAGTACAGATGGGGGTTAGAGATACGAAAACTTTAAAGCCTGTTTATTTAGCTGTAGAACCTCAATATTTAAAAAAAGAATTTACCAAACTTTTTGATGATATTGATGAATTATTAAAAAGAGAATTAAATTCTAAAGAAGTATTTTATTTTGCTTCCATGATTCATATCTGGCTCGCCAAAATTCATCCTTTTAGTGAGGGAAATGGACGATCAGCAAGATTATTAGAAAAATGGTTTTTAGTTTCAAAATTAGGCGTAGCAGCATGGTCAATAAATTCCGAAAAATATTATTGGGATCATAGACCAGAATATTATGAAAATATTGCGTTAGGTTATAATTATTATGTTCTTTTTTGGAAAAGATGTATTCCTTTTTTACTTATGCTTCCCATGTCATTACAAATAAAATCAACTTAAATAGTATAATGTTTTTCATTTAGTAAATCCTTAAGATATTTTTTAGGTAATTTACCTTCCTGCATTAATTTAACTTCAATTAGCGAACCTTCAATTTCCTTTAATAAACTAAGTTTTTTTTCTGTTTTAGTTTTGGGATGGCTCACTGTATTGTTATAATTTAATATTTTGTCGGCAACAGGTTTCATATTTTGAAATTTTAATGCAAAAATACTTTGAAAATCTTTAAATAGTACAATATTTTTGTATTTTTGTAAATATATTTAGATAAAAAACACAATGGAAAACATTGAAAAAAAAGTTCGTAGTTTTAAGACAATTTATAAAATGGGATTTACTAAAAGCGAAATAGAAAATTTATTAAAAGAATTTCCCGGTATAAATATGGATAAATTTAACGCCGCATTAAATTTTAACACTTGTATGATGGAAGGTGATGAAATAATATTATACCATTGTGATATTGAAAAAGCGTTGTATTGTGGCTTAGAAAACAGAAACCTTCGTTCTTCAGAATTTGATTAATAACACATAAATAAATAATACAATGATAAATATAAAAAAAACAATTGCAAAACAAAAAAACGAAAATACAGTGCAAATAATGTTAGCAAGTTCAAGAAAGTTTATTGTAAATAATTTAATAGAAGAAGAAAAAGAAGAAAAAGCATTGTTAAATGCAATCAAAAAAGGAAAAACGGGAAAATATGTTGATAAAGTTATTTATTTGAAGACACTGAAAAAATAAAAATACTACAAAGCTGAAAAATATATTAATTTTGCAAAAAAAACAAGCGTGAGCATAGAGGAACAAAAGCAAATTAAAGTTAAGTATTACACAGAAGCTTTACGTTACATGGACAATGCAAAAAAAACTTTAAAAAAAGCTGGCAAGGAAAACAAATTTTACTTAGATGACAAATACACCAAAACAGCTTGTGGGATTGCTTACAATGGTGTATTGATGGCATTGGATGGCTATTTTATATTAAAAAGTATAAAGCAACCCAGGGGAAGAAAATCAATAGAATATTATCAGACAAATATTGCTAAAATTGACAAAAAACTCAATGTTTATTTAAAAAACGCTTATGAAATATTGCATATTAGCGGGTACTACGATGGCGTTACTTCTGTTAAAACAATTACAGACGGTTTTGAAATTGCTACGGATATCATCAACAAAATAAAACCATAGAATTTTTAAATTATTTTTAAAAGGCTGCTTATTCGTTAAGCGGCCTTTTTTGTTTCTATTCCGAAACATTCGTCGAAGCATTTATAAAAATTTGCGAAACATCCGTTAAAAATCCCGAAACCAAGGCCCAAAAACTACGAAACATTCGCTAAAAATGGGCGAAACATCCACGACTTTTGTAATATTAATCACGAAACAAGCAATTTTAGTAAAATAGCTTATTAAAATAGTTGTTTTAAAATAAATGTTTAATAATTAGGCATTTATGAAACTTTTTAGTATATTTTTGTACTTTGTAATCACTTTAAAAAAAACAAATTATGCCAAAACCTCAAATCAGAATTAAAAAATCTTTTGGAAATGTTTTTATCCAGGAGTTAAGCCCGGCCGGCAAATGGCAGAAAATGGAAAGATCCTTAAATTTACCAGCCGCCGGCGAAAATCGAATTATTGATCTATATCACCGCCTTTTATTAGAAGGTTATCAAGAAGAAGTATTAACCCCCACAACAATTTAAAAAAATGGCTGATCTATTTAGATACAAAGAACAAGAAACCGTAAGGTTAAGCCCTGATGACATTGAGCTCATTTATGATAATTACGAATTTTTAACCGGGCAGGAAGCCCGCGTACCCATCGGGAAGCTTTTGGGCCTTGCAGTGATCAAAGCTTGTCAAAGCGCGAAACCTAAATTAATTCAAGATCCTGCAATTGTAGAAGAAAACGTAAACTTAAAAATCAAATTGCAAGAAGCCCAGTTAGCGGCCAACAGCAACGGCGAAATAGGAACCGGCTTACAGTTAGCAATTGACAGTTTAAATGCACAGTTAGCCGCCCAGGATGAAGAATTAATGCAATTAAGGGAAGTTGATTTAATACCCGGAAACATGGTTTTAAATTTTGACGAAAAGCAAATCGGATTTTTTAAAGCTTGTCTGGAAATTTACAAAAAGCACAAAGCGGCCCAAACTTACGAAGAAATGATCTGGAATATAATTTTAAACTTTCAAAAAGCAGGATATTTAAAATTCACCCAGGAAGATTTAAATTATTTAAAATCTTTAAACCAGAAGCCAGAAAATGAGTAGCGAACCAGAGATGATTTATATTGAAGTTAGCCGCCTGGAAGATCTGATTAAACAAAACCAGGAACTTAAAAAAGCAGGCGACGAAAGCGCAAAAATTTGTTTGCAAAAAATGTTAGCAGTTTATGAAGTATTGGAAAAAGACGGCATCATTAACATTTTATCTGGTTTTATCGGAAGCGAAGCGAACGCCTTTTCATTGATCGCACCCATTGGCCGGATATTGCCAAAAATGAAAAATTACGGAGATAACGAAATTTTCGCCGAAGTTTTTAACATGGAATTTTTTGAAACCGCCAAAAAAGCAGCAAAATAATGAATATACCCGGAAAAGATCTAATATCACAGCTGGAGGAAATTACAGCCCGTAAGCCAGAAGCCAACGTAAATTTTGAAGACATCGAAATCATAGAAGAAAAAAAAGCGGAAGTAAACCCCGACGATTTCGATTATAACAGTCTGAATAATTTATCAATGGACAGTGAAACGGCAGCAGCGGAAGCCATCCCGGCACGGCCAGAACTGCCGCCGCCAACTTTCCAGGAGTATAAAGAAGAAGCCATCCAATTAATTGGATTTTTTAACGGACTTTCCTGTCTTATATTACCCGGTTTGTACCGTCGCAAGCTCTTAAGCCGTGATGAATATATAAGAGCAAAAACATTGTTAAAACGCATTAAGCGCGACAAAGACGCCGAAACATCATTCACGCCCGAAGAATTTGAGATTTACGAAAAACTTTTACAAATTGATGAATACGAAGAAACTTTAAGCTTTAGCGAAAAAGAAACTGAAATGATAGCCCAGCCATTGGCCGAACTTATGCAGAAATACGCACGTAAGACCAGCCCCGAAGCCCGTTTAATATTTGCCCTGGGGACTGTTTTAATTCCAAGATCGCTTGTTTTTTTCGCTAAAACTTAAAAAATGCGGATCAATAAAGTAAGTATATTGTTAGGCAACCGCGGCACCGGTAAAACTTTTTATTCGTTGGAGCTGATTAAAAAATACAGAACAGCCCATCCGGAACAGAAGATCTTAATTATTGACACCTTAGATCATCCCGATTACGCATTAATCGCCAGCATTGAGATAAAAGATTTAAAAGCATGGCGCAAGCCTTCGGTATATCGTATTTATGGAAGCAATACCCGCGAAATTATTGAAGCCATTAAACAAAACGTAAGTAATTGTTTAATCATTTTTGAAGACGCAAGTAAGTACATAGGTAAGTTAATGGATAGCCACGTAAGAACAATGATTTTCGACAGTAAGCAAAAAAACAATGATCTTATATTTTTATTCCATGGATTTATGGCCACGCCTCCGGAACTGTTTAGAATAAGCGACACGATAACACTTTTTAAAACTGGTGATCATCCCAGGGCCCGGAAAAATGAAATGGTTAATTTTAATGAGATCGTGAAGATTTACGACGAAGTACAAAGTAATAAAATAGCCTGGTTTAATAAAACAATTCAAATATATTAATATATGACAGACGAAATCGCAGATAGATTATTCCAAAAATTTGACCAGGCCGCTGATCAGCGAATAAAATCAAGAAAAGAAGCCAAGGCCAGGGCCAAGGAAGGAAAAAGGATCGCCAATTTTCCCAATCCATTTAAAGCCGGATCTTACAAAGGTTTTAAATTTTTGCCGGTACTGGATCCCAAAGCCAGGATAAAATATTTAAAAGCCCACGATAAACAAAGGATCATTTATTACAATCCTTTTTTTATTGATCCATTAAGCCCAGGGCAAAAAATATACCTGGCCGAAAGTACCATCCGATTGAGTAAGCAGAAAGTTAAAAATGTATTTACAGCAGACGAAGCCGCATTCTATTATGTTTATAAAAAATACAAAGTAGGCCAGGAAGAAATTGGGAAGATGACAACCGCGATGAGTTTTAAAAGCGCAGCGCACAAACAGGATCGTATTTTTAACCTTGCAACAGATAGCGTTAAAAGAGTAAACCGCCGCAAGCGCAAAGAAAAAATTATTAAGTTTTTAAAATCTTTGATCCCATGGCCGAAGAAAAAAACATAAGCATGACCTTGACCATGTTGGCGCAAAAATATGAAGTGTCAAATAAGACCATGAAAAAATGGATCGATAAGATAACCGCCAAGAAACCGGAAGTCTGTGCAGATGGATATATCTACACACCGGCGCAAGTTAAGGCAATTTGCGAACATTTGGGGTAAATTCGAGCATTTACGGGACTTTTTGACGCTTTTGGGGCAAACCTAAAAAAACACTCATTAATTTTGTGGCTCAAATCAAAAATTAATAATTTATAAACGAAAAAAAATTAAAAATGGACATCCCAGGAGTTGGCGGAGTTGTAAAACAAGCCTTTAATTGGAAATTTTTACTTGTTGTTTTGATCGTTGCAGTCGTTGTAACCTTCGCAATCAATAAGATTATGAAAACGACCTTAACAATCACAGACGCAGCCGGCAACGTAATTGGAACCGGAACGCAAGACAAATCTTTTAACTATAATCTTAAAAAATCTTAATCGAGATGAAAAAAATTAAATCATTTTTTGTTGCACTTTTTGCAATTACCAGCACTTTTAGTGCTTTTGGCGGCCTTTCTGTTCACGAAATCGAGAACTTAACAAGCGGCTTTTCTTCATTTAACGGCGAAGAATACAATCAGTTTTCTTCTTACGACGGCGCCGGACAGGCTTCAATTTTGGATCAGTCCAGAATTTTTACAATTACAATCGTAAATTCGGGATCCGTAGCAATTAACGGAAAAAGAGTTTATCTTTTACCTGGTTTAGGTTACGCAACCGGCCGCGCTAGTGTAAGTGGTGTATTGTATGATAGTGGTTCTTTGGTAGACATAGCAGGTTCAGCAATGGCAACAGCAACCGCCAGCGGAGCTCCTAAAACCTTAGATTTTCTTTATTCATATTTGGACAAAAACCCTACCTTAATAAACATGATGAAAATTTCGTCTGGCAACACAGCTGCGCAATGTTCAACACAATTATTATACAGAGAATTAAGCCCATTTCAGGACTTAGAAAGTAAAGTAATACCTATAAGCCGTAATCAAAACGAATATGCAACACGTGATAAAATTGCAACCGTAAATTTATTAGGTTACAATATTATTGCATGCCCTCAGGCACAAATGGAATTACCTTTATACATGGCCGCTAACGACACAACAACTGTTGAAATTTATTTCGCTAAAACCTTAAACAGTGCAGCAGTTTTAAAACAACAAGTAGCCGCAGCATTGCCAGTGATAGCTCAAAACATTGTAGCTAACAACAACGTAGAAACAAAACCAAGTTTAGGACTTCCAGATCCTGCCGGTTTTTCTACCATGAAAAGATTAATGTAAAAATTCTTGTTCTGACATAATTCAAAAAAGGCCAGCCGGGCAACTGGCCGGCCTTTTTTTTCTTTAAAACAATAAAACAAAATGGCAAAACTTACAAAAAAACAACTGGGTGCGATGGGTAAAAAAATTACTTCCATTGCAAAGGCAATCAGAAAAGCAAAACCTTCGATGAAATGGCAATCAGCCATGAAAGAAGCCGGCAAAAAGATGAGAGCAGCAAAATAATTTACAAAACGATTAATCGCTAAACATGGCCGGAATTACAAAAGTTTTCAAAGGTGATTTTAGAAAGCAAACGCAAAGCGCCGCCTTCTGTAATCGCAACACGGGGGAACTGTTTATCAATACGCCGATTTTTGAAACTTTTAACCAGTATCAGCAAAAATATATTTTATTTCATGAAGCCGGTCATATTCTATTGCAAACGGAAGACGAAGAAGCCGCAGACGCTTACGCAAGTAAAATTTATTTGGAAAAAGGTTATCCGATCAGCGACAGTGTGAAAGCTTTAAGTAAAGCATTAAAATTTAATAAAAAACAAGATTTCGACCGCCTGGATAATCAATTTAAGAGAGCAGCCGAATTTGATTTAAAAGTTAACAACAACGAAAATATTAAAAATATGAATATACCATCATTTAATAATGCAAACGGAGAAGTTTGGGGCGAAATTTTCCAAAACATTGGCAATGGATTAGGAACCTTGGGAAATGGCGCCGGCTCAATCATAGGCGGTTTAAATGGACTTAACACAGGTGCGGCATTTCAACCAAAAGGAACAATTTATCAACCAACGACAGCACCAGCGCCAGCAGCAGTGAACAAGGCAACGGCGGAAAGCGAAAAGAGCAACACTCTTTTATATGTAGGCGCCGCCGTTGGCCTTGTTGTTATAACCGTAATTTTATACATAGTATTTAAAAAGAAATAAGATGTTATATAAACCAGAATATAAACCCTATTCCTATTTATCCGGTGCAGCGATAGGCGCAACAGCCGGAAGCATTGTTCCGGGCGTTGGAACAGTTGCCGGTGGTGTAGTTGGCGGCGTAGCTGATCTTTTAGGCGGCATTTTTGGCGCAGGAAAATCGGTTTGGAGTGAAAGCAGCCAGGACCAGAAAAATAAAATGGCTTCAACATTATTGTACAATGGTATTTGGATGGCAAAATTAGGGACTGGGTCCGCTGATCCATTGTTCGCTTACGTGTATAATAATTTGAAAGAACAAAAAGCATTTGAAGGCCGCGACATAAGCCAGAACGATTTTATTGATGCAAATCCCTGGTTACGTGATAAAGCATATTATTACATGGGTTTTGATAAGACAGGCGCAAAAATAATAAATCAAGACTGGGTTGATCGAATTTGGCGATGGGTTAATTATGCAAATTACAATCCTTATAATCCGGATGCTGATGTAATGATGGAAGCAACCGTAAAAACAGCCATTGAAGCCAATAATAATCAACCGGCAGCAACCACAACCACAGGTGCAAAAGCGCTTAAGGATTACACAGCGGCAGAACTGGCAGCATTAACACCGGCAAAATTGGCCGAATTAACAAAAGCCAGCAACACAAAAAAATATTTGATTTATGGCGGCGCCGGAATCGGTTTTATTTTATTGGTAGTTGTAATTATTTACTTCGCCAGGAAAGGAAAAAGATAATGTTAACTTTACTTCTAGACCGTTGGAATCGTAATATAATTTTAGTAGTTGTAATTACTTTAGTGTTCATCATCCTTTTAAGTAGAAAATAAAAATGGATAAATACAAAAAATACATCATCATTGCATTAATCGTTATTGCCATTGGATTAATTATTTATTTCATAGGCCGTAAAACATCCAGCATTCAACAAAAAGAACTGCCATCAGAAAACGAAGCAATAGACACGGCAGCAGCTGCAAAGATCAGGCAGATCTCAAATGATTTACATAACGACATGGCCGGGATCAATATTTTAAATCGGAATAAAGAAGTATACAAACAAATGTTAGGCTTAAGCAATTCATTATTTGTAGCAGTTTACAACGATTTCAATAATTTATTTGGACTGGAAAACAAAGGCACTTTAAAAAATTGGATCGAAGACGAATTTTATTTTAATATCTGGGGTTTAAGCCTGGAATTTAAAAGCTTGAAAAATGCGTTAATCGATCGCTTTAATCAACTTAATTTAGTTTAATCATGATCAAAAAAAATAAGAAAACAATTATCATTGTACTGGTTTTATTGGCCGTTGCTGTATTGATCTATTTTATATTTTTCAAAAAGACAACACCGACAGCGGCACCAGGCGCCGCCGCAACCCTTCCAAAAGCAAATTTAGGAACGGCACAGCCGGCAGTTGAGGAATTTCCTTTAAAAGTTGGCAGCCAGGGCGGCTATGTAAAATTATTACAACAGTTTTTAAACCTGAACAATAAGGGAGGCTATCCCCCACTTGTTGAAGATGGTATTTTCGGAACCTTAACAGAAAAAGCCTTATTAAGCACAACCAATAAAAAAGAGCTTACGAAGGCTGATTTAGACAGTTTTTTGAATTTAGTAAATGTTAGATTTTAAATTATGGCCTTTACTTTTTGGGACAGCCCACTGATCAAAAATTTTGAAGCCGGAAAGTTACCGGTTTTAGAAACAAACGTAAGCTTTAGCCGCGATACGATTATAATTTTAACGATCGCGATTTTATTAATCATTGGCGCCATGTTTGCGGCCAAAAAATTAGCTACATAATGACAGCAGCCAGGGAACAATTTGTTAAAGATTTTACACCCATAGTATTGGAGGCAGCGGCCGGAAGCGGTTTGTTTGCATCCTTATTCATGGCACAAGCAATTTTGGAAAGCTCAAACGCGCAAGGCCAGCCAGGCGCCAGCTTGTTGGCATCAAAATACAATAATTATTTTGGCATCAAAGCCAGCGCAGGATGGAAAGGAAAAGTAATTAATTTAAAGACACGTGAAGTTTTTAACGGAAAAGACGCTGTAATTACCGACGGTTTTAGGGTTTACGACAGCCCTGCCGAAAGTTTTAAAGATCGCGTAAATTTTTTAAAATCAAATCCCAGGTATAAAAAAGTATTTACAGCCCCTACGCCACTTTTGCAAGCTATGGAATTAAAAGCAGCCGGTTATGCTACTGATCCGAATTATAGTGCGATTTTAACTTCGATCATAAATTCAAATAATTTATTAATCCTAGATCAAAAAAAAAAATGCTAAAGAAAATTAATATAGCAATAGCGGCACTTTTGTTGGTAGTTGCTATTATTTACATATACAGAGAAATTAAATTTTAATGAGTATCAAAAACTATTTAAACAGCGTAACACCAACGGCGATAACGTCAATTTTTGGCGCTCTGGTTGGCTCTGTTACGCCTGGCGAAATTGATGTTATTAATATTGTTCTTCAGCGTGGAGCCTGGACTATTGCAATTTTGGCCGGTATAATTAGCGGGGTAAATGGAATTTATAAAATTATTTACAATAAAAATCAAAAATATGAAAAAGAAAACATGGATTATTCTAATCGTGATCGTCGTTATCGGGATCGCTAGTGTATTTGCTTACAGAGCATACAAAAAGAAAAACTACACTTTATTTGCAGACAAAAAAGTAACAGTTACAAAATAAAAACAAAATGGATCTTAATATTAACCTTCCGGGCATAAGTCAGATTTACGAAAACGCCGCAGATGTTCCGGTGATCGTTAATAAGATCCGGGCCAATTACGGCAGTATCATAAAAAATGTTTCCATCCTTAGTAATCTGGATGAATTTATTATTTACGGATTTATTTTTGTGGAAAGCCGGGGCCTGGCAACGGCCGAAAATGGGAAAAGTATAGGTTTAATGCAAATTAACCCCGATACAGCCAACACCGCTATAATTAGGGAAAATTTAAACAAAGGTTTAAGCGTCGAAGAAAAAGAAATCTTATATAAATATCTAGGCGACCGCTTACAACCTTTGTTGAAATCAAAATTTACATGGCAATTGCCAGCAAACGGCGTAAACAAGGCAGATTTATTTAATCCTGAATTAAATATTTTAATTGCATCCATGTATATCAATCAATTAATTTTTAAGACAAAAACCGGAAATGTTATTCGCCTGGATCATGTGATATGGAAATACAATAAGGGGGAATTTTCAAAGGTACCAGCCGGCGACATTACAAATGTATATGCAGCAGCTGGAGACATTACCGGAAAATATATTCGTATGCTTTTAGGCAGCAAGGGAATTTTAGATCAACTAACATAAAACAAAATGAGTATAACAGCAAGATCCTATTTTCAACAGTTATTGGAAGGCTTAAAAAATAACGATAGTACAGCAGTAGAAGCCGGCCGCGCGAAATCTTATGATGAAGAATTATTGGAGAATATAATTTTACGCGCTACTTTTCCAAATATTGGCGATACATACGGCGGCGGCGTAGTGTTTTACATATTAAAGCCCGGAGATATTGGTTATGTAGCCGGAGTAAAAACTGGTTTAGTAGCCGCGGAAGAAGATTTATGTTTTGAATACCTTACTCCAAATCTTATTTTTCCATACGGAACCGGAAATCCGCAAAATAGACAGTATATGCCCTCAGGGTTTACTACTGGTACTTTTATACCAGGAACACAAACAGCCATAGGAACCGGAAAGGCTAACACTGATGTTATGTTCGCGGCCTTGGGGGTTGGGGTTAATGCTGTAAGTTATTTGAAAAATTTAACTCATAACGGCTATTCGGATTGGTACCTACACAGTTTGGAGGAATTAAAATTAATTTATCCAAAAAGAAATTTATTAGGCGGCTATTTTGCGCCTTCTTATTATTTGACTTCGAGTGATCTAAACACCACTTTAAGCTGGGGTTTTGCTTGGGGAAATGGCGTTCCATTCGAATTGCCAAAGCCCTGGGCGGGAATGGTTAGGCCTATCCGAACATTCACAATCAAAGACGTTGCAGATTTACAAGGCAGTAACACCGGCGACGAAACCCCGGCGACAATAAAAGCGAAATTAGGCGCAGCCACCGCCGCCGCTGATGGCTATTTAAGAAAAGAAGATTTTGTAATTTTTAATTCAAAATTAGATCCAATAGCAGGCAAAGGACTAAGCACAAACGACTACACAACCACTGAAAAAGATAAACTTGCTGGAATTAACAACCATTACAGGGGGACTTATACAAGTGAAGACGCTTTAAATGCAGCCGTTGCCGTTGGAAATGCTGGCGATGAGGCGGCAATAGATTTCGGCGTTGGTTATGATCCTGTAAGATATGTTTGGGATATTTCGGACAATGTTTGGAAAAAAGGACAAGGAACAAGCGTTACTGTAGACAATGCCATTAACAGCGGAAGTGTGAACGCTGTAAGCGGCGGGGCTGTTTATTCAGGCTTAGGAAATAAAGTTGATAAGGTTACAGGAAAAGGACTAAGCACTAACGATTATACAACCGCCGAACAAACCAAAGTTTCAAACACCAGCGGCACGAATACAGGCGATAATTCGGCCAATAGTTTGTATTCAGGTTTAGATGCAGCAAAGCGCGACAAGCTAACAACGTTCAATAATCAAACAGGTACTTCATACACTTTAGTTTTAACAGATAACGGAAAGCATATAACATTTGCAAACAGTGGTAACATTGATGTTATAATCCCGCTTAATTCTTCAGTTGCTTTTCCTATTGGAACGCAAATTGATTGCTCGCAAATTTTGGCGGGAAAGGTAAGCTTTAGCCCACAAGGCGGAGTTACTTTAAATTCTAAGGGAGGTTTGCGGGCTATTGGCGGGCAATGGGTAGGCGTAACGCTGTTAAAAACTGCAACGGACGTTTGGAGTTTATTTGGTGATTTAATAGCTTAAAATTATGTTTAATATAGGATTTCAAAGTTATAAAACGGCAGTTTTACCGATTTACACACCAACGACAGAACCGTCAATTTTGACGGATGGAAACACTTATCTTTGGTATGATTTCGCAAATACAGCAAGCATAACAAAAGATAGCGCAAACTCGGTAAGCCGTTGGAATAACCGAATTTTGAATTCGTTAGATTTAATTCAGGCTAGCGGCGCAAGCCAGCCAAAATACACACCAAATGGCGTGCTTTTTGACGGTTCAAACGACTTTATGAAAGCACCAAATTTTACTTATTTTTCGCAGCCTTATTGCTTTTATTTAGTGTATAAGGTTTTAAGTTGGTCTATGTGGGGTTTTATATTTCATACGGCGTACGGGCAACCTTCCAATTATATGTCCAATAGCCCCCAAATGTACCCAGAGGGCGGCGGCTCGTCAAACTCGGCGTGCGCGCGAAATGTACCCTTAACGGATTTTTTTATTGAACGTATATTTTTAAGCCCAGCTTCATATAAGCATCAAATAAACAGCGACACAGCGTCAACGGTTGCAATCGGAACAGGACAATTTATGCCAAGTTTTATGTTGGCTGTCAATCAATCGTTAACCGATAGGTTTGCTAATATACAAGTAAAAGAAGTTATTTTTAGGCGAATAATGGACACAACACCTGACGAAACTGCAATTTATAATTATTTAAAAACAAAGCATAATTTATAAAAAAATGATAGCAATCTACACAACAGCAGTAGCAGCGCAAGCACAGGCAACGGACATACAAAACTATTTAACAGCCAATAGAAGCGGCTACAATGCGGAAAGATGGCAAGAAGAAAACAAAGCGGACAACAGCGAACAATGGGCTGTATATTTGCCCGCTGATTATCCAACGCCAACAAACACGACATTAATAGAAGCTTTGCCGCTGAATTGGAAATACCCGATAGAACCGCCCACAGCCTAAAAGCCTAATTTATGTTAAATAGAATATAACTAAAAATCAACTAATTAAAGATGAAAAAGTTTTTTAAGAATTACAACGAATACAAAACAACCGGGATCGGTTTAATCGTTGGCATATTTGCCGGCGTATTGTTGTACAAGGGGAAAATAAGCGGTGAAACCTTCTCCGCGCTTTTGGGCTCTGTATTGATATTATTAAAAATTAATGATCAATCATTTACAGCGAAAAAGTAATTTATGAAGATCTTTAAATTTTTGCCGCCTTATCAATCAAACGGAAAAACACGATTTCCAGAAGCACAAGGCCGGGCAGGTGTATATCTAATCAAAGAAAATAATGTTTTGGTTTACGTTGGCGAAAGCGGTTATAATATTTATAAAACTTTATACCGTCATTTCCAAAGCTGGAACCATCGCAGCCAAAGAGTAACGACGTACCGGGGAAGCATGCAAAGAAATAAATATACTGTAAGGATTGTTTTTTGCACACCTAAGCAAGCCATCGCCCTGGAAAAAGCTTTAATTTTAAAACATAAGCCCAGGGACAACGAACAAAAATATTTAAACTATGAATTAAATTTTTATGATAAAGAAACCGTCAAAACTTATGTTAATACAGCCATTGAGGAAGATTGCCCTTTTTAGTGCTTTAATTTTATCTTTAATGTTTTTTAGTTGTTCAACCTTAAAAATTAAAGAAAAAGAAAAGCAAAGCGAAGTTAAAACCTTCGCCGGGATCGACACAACCAAAACAAAACAGACCGCCGCAGGATCCCTGACAACGATCAATGAAAATAAAAATTTTACCATCTATAAAACTGATACAATTGTAAAAATAGATAGTATTTATTTCCGCATTCCAATAACACGGATCCAGTATTCTGATGGAAAACAAACGGTAATACATGACACTTTAACGCTTAAAGAGGAACAAAAAGGCGTAAGCGTAGACAGTACCAGGATAACAGCGAGCGAAAAAACCATCAAAACAAAAGAAACAAAAAGTTATTATATTTATCTGTGGCTTTTAATACCCTTATTTATTGGTATTTATTTATTTTACGTTAAATTCATTAAAAAATAGATTTTTTTGATTTTAAATATATTAATTTTGTAAAAAATGCAATATGCCGAAATTATTTGAGTATTTAGGATTGATAATTAGATTTTTCTCAAATGAGCATGATCCTATACATGTACATGCTTTTTATGAAAACTATCAAACTAAGATTGATTTTATTGTTAAAAATGGTATTATTATAGATGTTAAATACTCAAAAGTTAAAGGTTATGAAATGATACCTTTAGAAAAAATAAAAGATTTAAAAAAACTTATTGAGGTTTATAAATACGAAATAATACAGCTTTGGATTAAATATTTTGTGTTACACGAATCAATTAAATCAAAAAAAATAACAACAAAATTGTAAAAAAATGCAAATTGTAAATGTTTTATATTTAGATAATTATAAATTGCAAGTGTTTTTTTCTAATGGAGAAAATAAAATTGCTGATTTTGATGTATTTTTAACTAAATCTGTTAATCCTTCTATAAGTAAATTCCTTAATAAATCTAAATTTAAAAAAGTTAAAATTGATAACGGCTTTTTGTCATGGAATAATGGCGAAATGGAAATATCAGCATTATCAGTTTATGATGAATTTTGCAAAAACCAAAATCAATTAAACTATACTGCAATAATTAAAGAAAACTCCGATGGGTTTTATGGTTATATCCAAGAACAGCCAGAAGCAATGTCTCAGGGAAAAACAGTTGAGGAATTGGAAGTAAACTTAAAAGATGCTTTGGCTTTGGTTCTAAATTCAGATAGAATTAAAAATTCCGGTAAAGCTAAAATTCTGAATAAAATTACAATTAAAAATATTTTCGCTTGTATTTAAAAAATATATTACTTTTGTATCGCCGTCCAGCTTTTGGGGAATTGTGAAAACGGTAAAACTTTACAAGGCGTTAAGCTAAAAAAAAAGGATCTTAATTTTAGGATCCTTTTTTCTTATGTGATGGTCGTGTGATCAGATGATCTAATTGACAAAACAGTTGACAATTTTTTAAAAATACCTTTTTCGATTGACAATTTAGTTGACAATTGGAAAAATTACCGCGAAGCCAGGCGCGAAGCTTGACACCTTAAAAGCTTTTCATAAATTCCCCATAAGCATTTTAAATTAAAAATTTTAAAAGTCATTCCATTTCGCCATTTCACTAACCTTTTTTAAATCCACTATCCTGGCGTAAATTTGTGTTGTTTTTAGCTCATTGTGGCCCATAAGCTTACTTATTACTTCCAACGGAATACCTTGAAGTATTGAAATCGTGGCGAAGCTGTGGCGAGCCGTATGAAAAGTAAGCGCTTTTTTTATATTGGCTTGCAATGCAATTAATTTTAAATAATCATTTGTTTTTTGATTGGTTAAGACGTTGAACGAAATTTCACCGCTAGGATCAAGCAGGGCCGCCGCAGGAACGCTTAAAGGTATTCTTATATATTCGCCTGTTTTATGTATAATTAATTCAATAAAGCCCTGTTTTATGTTTTCTTTTTTTAGTTGCTGTATATCTGTAAAACGTAAACCGGTAAAGCAGGCAAACAGAAAGTAATGCAATACATTTTTTAATTTATCGTTCAGATCCGGGCTAAGGTAAAGCTTTTGTAATTCTTTTAATTCCGATATTTCCAAAAATGCCCGGTTTGTTTTTTCGGTTTTCACCTGGTAAGTTGAAAAAGGATTTTCCTTTACAATCCTTTGCCTGATGGCTTCATTAATAATTGCCTTCATCCTTTTAAAGCTTTTGTGTATTGTATTAATTCTATTCTTTAAAGTTTCATTCATGTAAAATTCATAATCTTTTAAGAAGTTATAATTAATATCTTCGAAACACAAAGTTTCTTTAAATTTTTTAAGTTTTGTTATTTCTGTGTTTAGCCCTTTTATATGCTCAGATGAAAAAATATTTTTTTTAAATTCAATGTAATCCAATGCAAATTTATAATAATCGCTTTTAATCTCAACAATGGCGGGCTTTTTCTCAAAAACATAGTTTTCTAAATCCTGAAAACTAAATTCTATTTTCTTATAATTTTGATCAAAAATAAAATTATTTGCACGATTGATCAGATTTGTCAACACCTGGTTATTGTGAAAAGCATTTTTCGCACGGTGATTTATGGTTTTTGTCTTTACCTGCCAATGCTCTGGCTTTACATAAACGCCAGTTTGATAAACTTTTTTTGTGTCAATGGCATGGAGCACTAGCAACACAGAAGCTTCGCCTTCAATATTTAGATAGTTCGTTCTGATTCTCAATGTAATAAGTGTCTGCATAATTGTCAACTTTTTTTATGTGTCTGTCAATTAATTGTCAATCGTAGAGTAAAAAACAACGCAATTTAAACGATTTAAACCGATAGGCTAAAAAGAGAAAAGCCTAAAAATCAAGTGGTTTAGATTTTAAACTATTTGATTTTTAGGCTTTTAGCGGTCCGGACGGGACTCGAACCCGCGACCCCGTGCGTGACAGGCACGTATTCTAACCAACTGAACTACCGAACCAGTTTCCCGGTATTGCTACCGTAATTGGTAGTGCAAAAGTAATACTTTTTCCATTACTTCCAAACTTTTTTTTCTTTTATTGAAAAAATATGCTTTTAAAATAGAAATTTTTTGAATTTACTTTACATCTTAAACAATATCAAATTATTACAAAATAAATATTGTATTAAACTTTAAGCTGGAGAAGATATATATTACCTAAACCTTGAATAATGCACAAAAAAAGCTTGCAAAAAATATTGCAAGCCTTTTTTTAATTTTATCACCAAAGATTATTCTTCAATAATTACAACCTTCTCAATTTTATCACCCTGACGAATCAGATCAATTACTTCCAATCCTTCATACACTTTTCCAAAAACGGTATGGTTCCTGTCAAGATGTTGTGTATTCTCGCGGTTATGACAGATAAAAAACTGTGAGCCGCCTGTATTTCTACCTGCATGCGCCATCGACAATACTCCACGATCATGAAACTGATTGTTGCCTGAGGTTTCGCATTTAATATTATAACCTGGGCCTCCCATGCCATTTCCATCAGGACAACCACCTTGTATCATAAAATCAGGAATTACCCTGTGAAATTTCAATCCGTTGTAGAATCCTTCTTTCGAAAGTTTCACAAAATTCTCAACGGTAGCTGGTGCATCAACTTCAAAAAAATTGACTTTCATAACGCCTTTGTTTGTATGTATTTCTGCTTTTTTCATTGTATTGTGTATAGGGGTCTTCTATAATTTAATTCTTTGTTATTCAATTAAATAAGTGTATAT
>CAZCBG010000034.1:0-4990 GCA_964496885.1 uncultured Bacteroides sp.
TCCGCATTTTTCAGTAAAGACGAAATTTTAACAGCAGCTTATCATCACAATATGCCAATTTTTATTGTGCAAATGTTTGTTGCCGGATTAACTGCTTTTTATATGTTCCGTTTGTACTTCAGAATTTTCTGGAATAAAGACACCCATTATCATCATACACCGCATGAAGCACCATTGACAATGACTTTTCCTTTGATATTTCTTGCCATCGCTTCAATATTCTCAGGTTACATTCCTTTCAGTCAGTTTGTTTCTTCTGATGGTATTCCTTTTCATTCAGAAATTGAATGGATAGTGGCTATACCTTCAATTATTGTCGGACTTATCGGAATCGGAATCGCATTTGTTTTATATAAAAAAGAATCTCCTGTTTCACAAAAAATATCTACTTCTTTAAGTTTCTTTTATGTAGCTATTTACAATAAATTTTATTTCGACGAAATTTACCTGTTTGTAACAAAGAAAATTATCTTTAACTATATTTCTCGCCCTGTTGCATGGTTCGATCGCCACATTGTGGATGCATTTATGAATAGTCTGGCATGGATAACCAATCAAGTATCATTCAAAATAAGAGGATTCCAGTCAGGACAGGTTCAACAATATGCATTTGTTTTTGTATCGAGTGCAATTTTGTTAGGAATATTTTTCATTTATTTATATTCAATTTAATAAGCAAAAAATGGACATATTATCACTATTTGTTATTATACCGATACTCACCGTTTTCTGTATAATGTTTGCCAGAGACGCAAAATATACGCGACTAATTTCTGCTATTGGAATGGGTATGCAATTAATACTTGCAGCTTATTTAATATTTGCTTATTTAACAGCCAGAGCAGCCGGAAATACAGCAGAAATGCTTTTTCAGGCTAATTATGTATGGTATGCTAATTTGAATATTCATTACGCTGTTGGCGTTGATGGTATTTCAGTTGCGATGATCGGACTTACATCCATCGTTGTTTTTGCTGGTATATTTGCTTCGTGGAAAGTTGATTTTCTACCGAAAGAATTCTTTATTTCATTGATATTACTTTCTAGTGGTGTATTTGGGTTCTTTATTTCGTTGGATTTATTTACCATGTTTCTTTTTTATGAAGTTGCGGTAATTCCGATGTATTTATTGATTGGTATTTGGGGCAGTGGTCCTAAAGAATATGCTGCTATGAAATTAACATTGATGTTGATGGGTGGATCTGCTTTATTACTGGTTGGTTTATTAGGTATTTATACAAATTCAGCTCCCAATGGTGGGCCACTTACCTTTAATATTTTAGAAATTGCGAAAGTGCATATTCCAATGGCAGCTCAACGAATGTTTTTCCCTATGACATTTGTAGGTTTTGGGATATTGGGTGCTTTATTCCCCTTTCACACTTGGTCACCTGATGGTCATGCTTCGGCTCCAACTGCTGTTTCGATGCTACACGCTGGTGTATTGATGAAATTAGGTGGTTATGGTGCTTTTAGAGTTGCAATATTTTTATTACCTGATGCAGCCCATGAATTGTCATGGATATTTATCATCTTAACATCAATAAGTGTTGTATATGGTGCCTTTGGTGCTATTGTTCAAAAGGATTTAAAATACATCAATGCTTACTCTTCGGTAAGTCATTGCGGTTTGGTGCTTTTTGCCGTATTAATGATGAATAAAACTGCCTTGGATGGAGCTATACTTCAAATGATATCACATGGTTTAATGACAGCCCTTTTCTTTGCTTTGATTGGCATGATTTATGGCCGGACACATACTCGTATGATCAACGAAATGGGTGGTTTAATGAAAGTGATGCCATTTTTAGGTGTTGCATATGTAATTGCAGGTTTAGCTTCATTGGGTTTGCCAGGATTAAGCGGTTTTGTTGCCGAAATGACTATTTTCTTCGGAGCTTTCCAACATGTTGATCTATTCCACAGAGTTGCTACCATTGTAGCTGTTTCTTCAATTGTAATAACGGCTGTTTATATTCTGAGAGTGGTAGGTGCTTTACTTTTCGGACCTATTACCAATGATCATTTCAATCATTTAGAGGATGCCAAATGGTTCGAAAAACTTTCTACTGTAAGTTTAATTGTTGCTATAGCTGCCATCGGGATTGCTCCATTCTGGTTGTCAAACATGATAGGCGATAGTTTACAACCTATTTTAGACAGAATAACAATGATTATTCCTTAATGCAATTCAACTTAAAAGATTCAATAAAAATACGATATAGCTTATGAATTTACAAAATTTTTTATTAATGCGACATGAGATCGTTCTTTCAATTATTACTATTTTGGTGTTAATTGCGGATCTTTCTTTCAATGACGAAAAGAAAAACAAAGTAATCTGGATTGCCTGTTTTCTTTTTGCCATCAATTTGATTGTTGGTTTTTTACCTAATACTCCCGGTAATCTTTTTGGCAATATGTATAAGAACACTGATTTGCAATGGACAATGAAGAATATTTTAAATCTGGGTGTATTGGTGATTTTATTACAATCGGTTGAATGGTTAAAATCTTTAGATAATAAATACAAAATCAGTGAATTTTTTATTCTGATATTTTCAACATTAATAGGTATGCAGTTCATGATTTCATCTGGTAGTTTCCTGATGCTTTATCTGGGCTTAGAATTAGCTACCATTCCAATGGCTGCCTTGGCTGCTTACGATCGTTACCGTCATAATTCTGCTGAAGCTGGTATCAAATTGATACTTTCTGCAGCCATGTCTTCTGCTGTGTTATTGTTGGGTATATCTTTAATCTACGGAACAACCGGTTCTACGTATTTTGATGTAGTAGCCCTTAAATATGCTAATATTCCGCTTCAAACCCTAGCCTTTATTTTTTTCTTTTCGGGTATGGCGTTTAAGCTTTCATTGGTACCATTTCACTTATGGACTGCTGATGTTTATGAAGGTTCACCTGTAAATGTAACTTCTTATTTATCTGTTATTTCTAAAGGAGCTTCTGCTTTTATTTTGATCATTGTTTTGTTTACCGTTTTCAATTCTATTTCAATGATTTGGAAACCCCTCATGTACATTATTTCAATCCTGACCATGACCATTGGTAATCTTTTTGCCATCCGTCAACAGAATATGAAACGATTCCTGGCTTTTTCATCTATTGCACAGGCTGGTTTTATTTTACTGGGTATCATTGGAGCCAGCGAAATCGGCATGAGTTCAGTAATTTACTTTGTTTTTGTTTATATCTTCTCCAATTTGGGAGCCTTTGGTGTAGTTTCTGTTATCTATTACAAAACCAACAAAGAAAATATGGACGATTACAATGGCTTGTATCATACCAATCCTAAGCTAAGTCTCATCATGATGCTTTCATTGTTTTCATTAGCTGGTATTCCACCGGTAGCAGGATTCTTTGGTAAGTTTTTCCTCTTTACTGCTGCTGCATCTTCGGGCTATTACTGGTTGGTATTTATCGCAGTTTTAAATGCAACCATTTCATTGTATTACTATTTACTGGTTGTAAAAGCCATGTTCATCAATAAAAGTGAAACACCTATTGCCTATTTCAAAACAGATACACCAGCCAAAATTGCCTTGCTAATTTGTGTTTTCGGTATCTTTTTTATAGGTTTCTTCAGTATGATATTCCAGTATATTCAATCTATCAGTTTTGGAATATAGTTTGATTCTTAAAAGAATAATAAAAAAAGGAATTGTAGTTAGCAATTCCTTTTTTTTTTATTTAATATCAATATGTTTTTTAAGTAGCTTATGAATTATCTCTTTAAATGAGTGTCTATCCAGTGTTTTTGTGAGAATCTGTATGTTACAGAAAACTGCATCATTTGATTGCAATAATCAGCAGAAGAAGTATACAAACTCGCTTTTACACCTATTCTGTTCAAGAACCAGGCTTTTGCTGAAAAGAAACCTCCTCCATTTCCATCATGCCCAATTTGAATTCCAGTTCCATCTTTAAACCCAAGCCCACTTCCAATAAGATATTGAATTGCATTTTCTGATCTGTGTCCGATTTGATAAGGAAACATATCGTTATATTGTAATTCTAAGTATAAAACATCATAAGGAAATAATCTTACGCTTCCTGACCATCCCGTTGAATTTTTAGAATTATTATTTAACGAATAAATGATTCCACCTTCTTTTTCTTCATTGACATAACTTCCAAAATGCAAACCAAGGCCAGCTCCTATCCATCTACTGTCAAATTTTATCGAAGGACTTATGTCGTAAATTTGATATGGGTTTTTCGAAGCTGTACCCATTTCTGTTTCTCTCCCACCTGATATTTCTGCAGCCATAGCAATTTTATTAAATTTCCCAAAAGTTTCAGTATGTGTTATGCCTATACCTATTCCATCGGAATTGTGAATAGTTCTAGGACCTTTAGCATAATAATCATAATGTGCAGGTGAAGCATAGCATCCTGTTGTTGCGGGTACATATTTTATATCTGGAGCTGCATGATAATGTGAGTATTGGAAGTTTCCATAGCCTATACTGATATCGTTAAAGCTGTTTCTTGCAACTTCTTCTTGAGTTAATCTTTTATATGATTTTTGAGCTGTAAGTATTCCTACAGATACCAGAATAAACAAGAGTAAAGATAAAGATGCAAGTCTGAAACTGAAACCCGACAAATCCTGTCTGAGTATTTTGTTAAGCTGAAGCACAGTAGTTGGGATTAGCACAGTAAGAATAAATAAAAACTCTGTAGCAGTAAACCAATTTCTTATTGTCATCAGCAATAGACTTATGATTACAAAATACCATACTGGATTTCTGAGAGATGGATGAGGGATTGCTTTGGGAACAAACTTCTTTTCGCGAAAGTAAATAAAAACTGTCATCAGAAAAATGCCTCCCAACAAAGCCCATTGAAGGTATTTGAGCCCCATCCATAGCATGCCAGCGATACCGTTGGAATCGCTATCACGCCAGAATTCAACGATAAAACGCGCTGCCCAGTACAAAGCGATGGAAGTAAAAAACAAATTACC
>CAZCBG010000034.1:5090-9176 GCA_964496885.1 uncultured Bacteroides sp.
TGCTTTCTTCTGCCATCCAGAATAAAAAAAATGCCGGCAAAAGTAATGGCGAGAAAATAGAACAAATCAAAATAAAATTGCCCGTTCGTTGTAGTTATTTCAATGATTGCATTCATTGGAATTTTTTTTAAACAAACTATTCTTTTAAATTACTCCACAAATATACGCTATTAAAAAGCAATTCGAAATTATTTTTTTTATCATGATTAGAAGCCGAATACATTAGAATTTAGCCAACATTTACCAATATAGTTTTAAAATTAGTATTATAGATTCTAAAGCTGTTAATACTTTCCTATTAATGATAGAACATTCAAATATTTCCATTATTTTTGCAAACCGAAAATTCATATTTATCAATAACTTATATTTTTTACATGAAAAAAATAATTTTTACATTTATAGCATTTTGTATGCTAAGCAGTCAGTTTGCCAAAGCCGATGAAGGCATGTGGTTGCCTATGTTTGTATCGCGTCTCAATTATGTTGATATGCAAAAGGAGGGCTTGCATCTTACAGCCGAAGAAATCTACAGTATCAACCATTCAAGTTTAAAAGATGCCATCATTCAATTTGGGAATGGCTGTACCGGTGAAATTGTCTCAGCCGAAGGTTTGATTTTTACCAACCACCATTGCGGTTACGGGTCTATTCAATCTCACTCTACTACACAGAATGATTATTTAACGAATGGATTTTGGGCCTATCAAAAAAGCGAAGAATTACCTAACGAAGGGCTTACTGCCCGTTTTTTGGTGAGAATGGAAGATCTTACACAGGAATTTCTAACCCAATTAAGAGGAGTTAAAACCGAAAAAGAAAGAGCCGATAAAATTGCAGAATTATCCAAAAAATTCGAAGGCAATGTACCCAAAGAAAATGGTAATGAAGCGGTTGTGAAAAGCTTTTACAACGGTAATGAATTTTACATGTTCGTTTATCAGGTTTTTAAAGATGTTAGATTGGTTGGTGCACCTCCTTCTTCAATAGGGAAATTTGGCGCTGATACCGATAACTGGATGTGGCCTCGCCATACCTGCGATTTTAGTGTTTTTAGGGTATATATGTCACCAGAAGGAAAATCAGTTACTTTTTCTAAAGACAATGTGCCTTTCAAACCCAAACATTTTTTACCGATTTCCGGCAAAGGAGTAAAAAAAGGCGATTATGCCATGATTATGGGCTATCCAGGTACAACCGACCGTTATTTAACTTCTTACGGTGTTCAGTTAGCCATTGATGTTAAAAATCCTAATATTGTAAAAATCCGTGAAGAAAAACTGGCCATAATGCGTCAGTTTATGAATGCTGATCCTGCTGTTCGCATTCAATATGCTTCAAAATATGCATCTACGGCAAACTATTGGAAATATTTTATTGGACAAACCAAAGGCCTGAAACGATTAAAGGTTTACGATAAAAAGAAAGAATCGGAAGATCAATTTGCTGCCTGGGTCAATTCAAACGATATGAACAAGCAAAAATACGGAACGGCGTTACAGGATATTTCCAATGCTTATGCCGAATTGGGCAAATATGAATTACAACGCTGGTACTTTCAGGAAGCTATTGCTAGGGGTCCGGAAATTATTGGTTTCTCAAGAAATTTTTCGGTCTTACTTAAAGAAATGAAAGCAGAAAAGCCTGATAATGAAAAAATCAAAAAAGCAATTGAAGGATTGAAAAAGTCAGCAGATAAATTTTATAAGGATTATAACCTGGCCACCGATAAAAAATTACTCGCTTCGATGTTGAATTTGTATGCTTTAAATGTTCCAAAAGATCAACAACCTGAATTTCTTGCAACCATTGCTTCCAAATTTAAAGGTAATTTTAATGAATATACCGATGTTACTTTCAAGAAAACGCTTTTTGCTGATAGCAATAAAATTAACAGCTTTTTGCAAAAGCCCAATGCTAAAGCGATAGAAAAAGATATGGTTTTTCAATTGATGAATGCATTTTATGATAACTATTTAAAATACAACGATCAAATGAAGCAATACAACGAAATGCTAGAAAGAGGCAATCGTTTGTTAGTAGCTGGAATGAGAGAAATGCAACCTACTAAGAATTTTGCACCAAATGCCAATTCAACCATGCGGGTTACTTATGGACAGGTATTGGATTATTTCCCTGCTGATGCAGAGCATTATGATTATAAAACTACCCTTGATGGCGTTATGGAAAAAGAAGATCCCAATAACTGGGAATTTGTTGTACCTGCTAGATTGAAAGATCTTTTTATGAAAAAAGATTTTGGCGATTATGCCGAAAATGGTAAAATGCCGGTAGCTTTCCTTAGCAATACTGATATTACAGGAGGAAATTCTGGAAGCCCGGTAATAAACGGAGATGGTGAACTAATTGGATTGGCATTTGATGGTAACTGGGAAGCAATGAGTGGTGATATTGCCTTTGAACCTAATTTACAACGAACAATTAGCGTTGATGTAAGGTATGTTCTTTTTATAATTGATAAATATGCAGGTGCTAAAAATCTAATCAACGAATTAGTAATTAAAAGATAAAAGCTTACTAAAAAATAATTTTTTTTAGTTACTTTATTTTTTAAAACAATATTGGATAGAAGTATCTATTTTTTATACCTTTGTATTTTCATCATAAAAATCTAAAAAACAAACAATGGATTTATCAAAAATATTAGCTATTACCGGAAAGCCAGGACTATACCTGGTGATTTCTCAAACAAAATCAGGTGCATTGGTCGAATCAATCATAGATAAAAAACGAATTCCTGTTTTTGCTTCCGAAAAAATGAGTTCTTTAAAGGATATCAGTATTTTTACGAACGAAGAAGATCTTTCTTTATATACTGTTTTAAAAGCCATTTACGACAAAGAAAATGGAGGGAAATGCATTGATCATAAATCAGATAACAATGCATTGAAAAAATACATGGAAGAAGTATTACCTAATTATGATAAGGATAGGGTGTATGTATCAGATATAAAAAAATTGTTTTCCTGGTACAACTTACTTCAAAATGAAAATATGTTGGACTTTTCGGAAGAAACCGAAAATGATGAGAAAACAGAAGATTCACAGGATAAAGCTTAATTTCAATTAAATAAAAAAGTCCGTCTTGCCTTTGGCGAGACGGACTTTTTTATTTAATTTTGTACTACATACAACCTATTGAAGTAAATTTGCGTCTAACCTTGAAATATGCATAAAAATATTTCCGAAGAAAATCTTATTAAGGGATGTATAGAAGGAAATCGCTATGCACAAAAAATGCTTTTTGAGAAGTATCGTTCTTTGATGTTTGCAATTTGTATGCGCTATGCCAAAAGTGTGGATGAGGCCGAAGATGTTATGATTGAAGGTTTTATGAAAATTTATTCAAATATGCATGATTTTCAAAAGAAAGGTTCTTTCGAAGGTTGGTTAAAGAAGATTATGGTAAATGCTGCCATTAATAATTATCGCTCTAATCTAAAGCACTATTACAATACAACCATTGATGGTGATAGCTATTTAGAAATTGTTAATGAATCAGATGATTTTAAAACAAATTATTCGGCAGAGTATTTGATTAAACTTATTCAAGGATTGCCGGCAGGTTATCGGATGGTTTTCAATCTTTATGAAATAGAAGGTTACAGTCATAAAGAAATAGCTGAAATGATGAATATTTCTGTAAATACTGCAAAAACACAATTGTTTTATGCAAAAAAATCTTTGCAGAAAAAGCTTACAAAAATTAACCAACAAGAAATGTATTAAGCGGCATATTGGATGATAAATTAACAAGATCTATAAACGTATAGCAAAATTCACCAACTTCCAAAGCAATAAAATATTGAATTAAAAATGAGTAACGAAATTGACAAAATAGGGGATTTGTTCAGAGAAAAACTGGGAAACCATCGTATGGACAGTGGTGCTCATTTATGGGATAAATTGGAAAACCAACTTTCGGCTCAACCACCTGTTACTGCCCCTCATACATCATTGATACATCATTTAAGCTGGGTTAAAGTGGCTGTTGCTGCTTCTGTTATTCTAAGTGCAGCATTGGCATTTAATTACATTTACTTACCATTAAAAGATGCTGCAAAA
>CAZCBG010000034.1:9276-23974 GCA_964496885.1 uncultured Bacteroides sp.
AATAATACAATTGTTAATAATCCAATCAATGCAGTTAATAACAATATAAGAAAATTGGATACTCCTAAAGACAGCTTACGTCAACCAATTACTGCTGCAAATAGCAATCAAATAGATACTCCTATTAAACCTACTTCCAATCAGGATTTTGCGAAAAATGAAGAAGTAATCAGAGATGAAGATATTCCTAATGTTTTTACACCCAATAACGATGGGGTTAATGATTATTTTGTAATTAGAAATATTGAAAAATGCAGCAATAATCACTTGGTAATTAAGGACAGGAACGGAAGGACAGTTTTTGAGAAAATAAATTATCAAAACGATTGGGATGGCAAAAACGTAGCCGATGGCGTTTATTTCTTCTTTTTAAAATGCAATATGCCTGATAATAATTTTGGCAAAATGGGGAGTGTAAATATTAGAAGGTAATATCATATTCTGGTGTAAAATACGTTGTATTAGGTTTGGGGAAATTGCTGGTTTTTTAATTTAAAACGGTAAAGTATAGTATAAACAGGCCCTTCTTTTCGTAATACGCTTTCAAATAAAAAGATTTCATTTACTTTTACAGTCTGGATATCAGAAATATTATACTTACCAATGATTTGTTTAAATCTTTCTTTATCTGATAAGTGATTAATTCTGCCTAAACTAAGGTGTGGTACAAAGTTCTGACGGTCTCTTTCAAAACCTATTGTTTTTAATTCGTTGAGAATAGTGTCAGCCATTGAGGTTAGTGCAATGCATTCGTTGCATCCAAGCCAGATTACGCTTGGCTTGTAATTACTTCCAAATATTCCCAAATTTGAGATATTGAAAGAAAAAGTATCTTTTGTTGAAGTTATATTTTCAATAAATTGACAGATTCCATCAATTTTAGTATCTTCGGTTTCACCAAAGAATTTTAAAGTAAGATGTAAATTATTGATATCAACCCATTTGATTTTTTCGTAAATTAAATTGTTTCGTAGATTTTGAAACAATTCATTTAATTTGAGATTGGGCGTGATTTTAAGAGCTAAAAAAAGACGTTTCATTCTCTTTAACGTAAATTCAGCGGTTTATGTTTTTGGCTTAAGTGTGAATTCGTCTTCTCCAACTTTAAAGGCCAACCAATTAATAATCCGATAGGCTAAATCCTTGGAAAGTACATCAAAGTCAAGTTCATATAAAAAATGAGTGTCTTTTGCAATGTATTTTTTATGATGTCCTTTAGGTAAGTATTTTTCTTTGTATTCAATGTCGACTTTACCCATTTCTTTAGAAATAGAGAAATATATAACTCTGATTTGTTTAAAGCGAAATTGTTCTTTACCAAAAAGGAAAAACCTCATTTTACGAATCGTAACTCTTTTGCTTGAAGAAAAAACAAACAATTTATTGTCGAATTCGGTTTCTTTGAATCGGGCATCAATCTCAATAAATTCTTTCCTTTCATCTTCAGGGAAGTTGTTAACCTTACGAACCAATTCTTTAGCTTCTGATATAAATTGATCATATTTAAGGCCGTTCTTTTGATAATTAACAGCAGCCTTTTCTTTTTTTATTTGAATTCTCTCTCTGGCCTTTTCAGATAAAGCTTCTTTTTTTTGTTCTTGTTCTTCAATTTCTTCTAACCAGTTTTTCATAAATCAAGCTAAATTATATACCTAAATTATTTGCAAAAGTAAAAAAAACAAAATTAAAAAGCATGTAAAACTTATTGTTTTTAAAGTAAAAGGAAGATAACCTTATATTAATTTTAAATTCTTATCTTTAAAATTGCTAAATTGTAATTATTATTATACTTTTGCACGTTCAAAAAAAAATTAACTAACATTAATGTAAAATAACATGCAGAACAAAGGAGCTATAAAAATTTTTGCAATTCTATTTGCTTTTGTTTGTTTATATCATTTATCTTTTACCTATAAAACTTACCGTATAGAAAAAGATGCACGTGAATATGCAAACAATGAAGAAGTAGTGCGATTGGCTAAGCAAATGGCAAACGGAGATATTCTTAAAGAAAATTTCTATGTTGATTCAATTTCTAAGGCACGTGAAAAGTATTATTTAGATTCAGTCCAAAATGAAGTGATTTACAATCTGGGAATTAGAAAATATACTTACAAAGAATGTAAAGAAAGAGAAATCAATTTAGGTCTTGACTTAAAAGGAGGGATGAATGTAACTTTAGAAGTATCAATGGTTGATATTCTAAAAACAATGTCGGGACATAGCAAAGACAGTACTTTCAACAAAGCTATCAATCTTGCGATTCAAAAACACAAAAATAGCAAGACCGATTTTGTAAGTCTTTTTGCTGAATCTTTCAAAGAAGTTGACCCAAATGCAAAAATGGCAGCTATTTTCAGCTATGAATTAAAGGATAAAATAAAAGTAAACTCTACCAACGAAGAGGTAATTACAGCTATACGTAAGGAAACCAAAGATGCTTACGAAAGAACTTATAATATTCTTCGTCAACGTATTGATAAATTTGGGGTAGCCCAACCCAATATCCAGAAACTTCAACAAACTGAAAGAATTTTGGTAGAATTACCTGGTGTAAAAGATCCGGAACGTGTAAGAAAATTATTGCAAGGAACTGCTCAGCTTGAGTTTTGGGAAACATTTGAATTCAAGGAATTGGCTCAGACTTTTGTAGATGCTGACAAAATGCTTGTTTCTGCTCAAAATCTGGAAAAAATGGGTAAAAATGATTCAACCCTTGCCAATGATACCAGTCTTTCACAGGACAAAAAAGATAATTCGTTGTTGGCAAAAAATGCGAAAGATACCGCCAGCAAATCGCTCTTGGATAAGTTAAAAACCGATACTTCCAAAGTTAAAAACAAAAATGAAAAATCAAGAGAAGATTGGGCAAAAGAACATCCTTTATTTTCGGTTTTACAGTTAAATTTAGACGAAAAAAATATTCCTAGACAAGGACCTGTTGTAGGTTTGGCAAATTCAAAAGATATTCCTAAAGTCGAAAAATTGTTGGAAATGGCAAAAAAATCATTCCCACACAATCTTAAATTATTATGGTCGGCCAAACCTGTTCAGGATGGTACCAATATTTATCAATTGATTGCTATAAAAGTTTCTTCACGAGATGGTACTCCTGCATTGGATGGTGATGTAATTACCGATGCACGTCAGGATTTTAGCCAAAATGGTGGTAACGAAATTTCTATGTCGATGAATGCCGAAGGTGCTAAAACCTGGAAAAATATTACAGGTGCGAACATAGGAAAGAGTGTTGCTATTATCCTTGATAATTTAGTGTATTCTAATCCAACCGTAAATTCTGAAATTTCTGGTGGTCGTTCTTCTATTACAGGTAGATTTAGTCTGGAAGAAGCAAAAGATTTAGCCAATATTTTAAAAGCCGGTAAATTACCTGCTCCTGCAAAAATTGTAGAAGAAGCTATTGTTGGACCTACATTAGGTAAAGAAGCTATTAGCGCTGGTTTATGGTCATTTGTTGTTGCATTTGCTTTTACCTTACTCTTTATGATTTTATATTATAACAAAGCGGGTATGGTTGCAAATGTTGCTTTATTTGCAAATATGTTTTTTGTGTTTGGTATTCTTTCTTCATTAGGTGCTGTACTTACATTGCCTGGTATTGCTGGTATTGTGTTGACAATTGGGATGGACGTTGATAAAAACGTTATTATTTATGAGAGAATCCGTGAAGAAATAAGAGCTGGAAAAGGAATCAGATTGGCCATCAATGATGGGTACAAACATGCACTTTCTGCTATTATTGATAGTAATATTACGACACTCTTAACGGCTATCGTTTTATTTATCTTTGGTTCAGGTCCTGTTCAGGGTTTTGCTACTACCTTAATAATCGGTATTTTAAGCTCATTGTTCTGTGCAATTTTTATCACCAAACTTATTTTTGTATGGATGATGGATAAAAACAAAGAAATTACAGTTTGGAATAAATACACGAAAGATATTTTAACTAAAGTTAATTTCGATTTTGTAGGCTTGAGAAAAAAATTCTATATTTTATCACTTGCATTGGTTTTAGTTGGTATTGTTTCATTATCAATTAGAGGTTTAAGTCGTGGTATTGATTTCCTTGGTGGAAGAAGTTATGTTGTACGTTTTGACAAAGATGTTAAGACTGATGATTTGCGTTTAAGTTTAGCTAAAGTTTTTGGTTCTGAACCAGAAGTAAAAACTTTTGGGCCCAATAATCAGGTTAAAATTACGACTTCATTCTTAATTGATGATCAGTCTTCAAAAACCGATTCAATCGTTGAGGCAAAATTATTTGAAGGACTCAATAAATTTTATACCAAGCCATTAACCAAAGATGAGTTTATGATTCATACAGATAATAAACTCATTGGAAAATTAAGTTCTCAAAAAATTGAACCTACTATTGCTTATGATTTATTAACCAAAGCTTATTACGCTGTTTTCTTCTCTTTGTTAATCATTTTTGGTTATATTGCATTCAGATTCCGTAAATGGCAATGGGGATTGGGAGGTGTTATTTCATTGTTCCATGATTCATTCATTGTTATTTCAATATTCTCATTGTTACATGGTGTTTTACCTTTCAGCATGGATGTCGGCCAAGATTTTATAGCTGCTATTTTAACGATTATTGGATATTCAATTATGGATACTGTAATTATTTTTGATAGAATCCGTGAATATACGGCTCTTTATCCAAAACGTGATCTTAAGACCAATATGAACGATGCTATTAATAGTACTTTAGGCCGGACACTGATAACTTCAGGTATTACATTTATGATTTTACTCACCATGTTTATATTTGGCGGAGAAGTCATAAGAGGTTTCACTTTCGCATTGTTAGTTGGTATTGCTGTTGGAACTTATTCTTCAGTATTTAATGCTACACCTATTGCTTACGATTTAATCATGTTAAGATTACAAAAACAAGAAAAGAATAAGCTAGGATTAAAGTAATTTCTTTTAAACAACTAAAACTCCGACTATTAAAAACATATTTAATAGTCGGAGTTTCTTTTTTTTATATTTTTGTAATTATTTTTTTTATTTTTTTAAGTTTTAAGAGAAAAAATCATTACTTTAGCGTCCTGTATTATAATATAAACATTCAAGTCTTATGAAAGCCTATAAAGCCATCATTTTAACCTTCATCATCTCGTCATTTATTTCTTTAACTGCTTCAGCTCAAAGAAATTATACTCAAGAAGCAGATGATGCTTTTAAATTAGAACAGTATAATCTTTCGGTCGACAAATATAAAAAAGCTTACACAAAAGTCAAACAAAACAGAGCTGAAAAAAATAGAATTCTTTTTCAAATTGCAGAAGCATACAGAATGATGAACAATAACAGAAATTCTGAAATAGCTTATAAAAGAACTATTAAAGCTAATTATTTTAAACAAGAACCAAAAGTATATTTGTACTTGGGTGATGCACTCAGAGTAAATCAAAAATATGAAGAAGCCCAGGAATTTTATCAAAAATATTTAAAATTAGTTCCTGGTGATGAAAGAGGTGTAAATGGACTGGAATCATGCAAAGTTGCCGCCGAATGGATTAATAAGCCCACCCGTTATGAAGTTACAAATATGAAGCGCTGGAATACTCGTGACAATGAATGGGCACCCAACTTTAGTGACCATAAAAAATACAATGAACTGGTATATACTTCAACAGGTAATGGCGTAACTGGTAAAGGACAGGATGCCTGGACTGGTATGGGGTTTTCTGATTTTTTTATAGTAAGCCAGGACAGAAAAGGTAACTGGAATGCACCCCAATTACTAGAAAATGAAATGATGATCAATACTGAAGTAAATGAAGGTGAAGCTTCATTTAATGATAATGGAAATTCAATTTACTTTACTCGTTGTGGTGTTGAAAAGAAGAAAAGATTGGGTTGCCAGATTTATACTTCAAAGAAAAAAGGTAAAGGTTGGGATGAAGCAGAAATGGTTGATTTAGGTTCTGAAGATTATGATTATATTCATCCTGCCATTAGTGGTGATGAGCTAACGATATTTTTCTCTTCTAATAAACCAAATGGCTTGGGTGATTTTGATATCTGGGTTGCTAAACGTGACAAAAAGACCAAACCTTTTGGTACTCCTGTTAATTTAGGTCCTAATGTTAATACTGTTGCTAAAGAAGAGTACCCCACATTAAGGTCTGATACTGCTTTGTATTTTTCATCCAACGGTAGAGTTGGTTTTGGTGGATATGATATTTACAAAACCACCAAAGTAAAAGATGAATGGACGCTGGCACAAAATATGGGTTCACCAGTTAATTCAAACGGTGATGATATGAGCATGGTGTTTTATCCAGAAGGTGAAAAAGGTTTTTTCTCATCCAATCGTAAGGATGGACGTGGTGGAGATGACATCTGGTCTTTTGTTCTTCCTCCGCTGTTATATACCTTGCAAGGAACAATACGAAATGACAATACACTTCAACTTCTTGAAGGTGTGGTTGTAAAAATGACAGGTTCTAACGGAACTTCCATTGAAGCTAAAACCAGCAAAAAAGGTATTTATAAATTTGACGACAAACAATTTTTAACCAATGTAACCTATACTTTATCCGTTAAAAAAGATAATTTTTTTGGTGAAGAAGGCAAAGAATCTACTGTTGGTTTAACTGCAAACAAAGATTTTGTTCATGATTTTAAATTAAGACCTATTCCTAAAGAACCTATTTTATTACCCGAAATTTTGTATGATTTAGGTAGATGGGAGCTTAAAGAACAATATCAGGATTCACTGATTGATCTTATTAAAACATTAGAAAAAAATCCAACCATCGTCATCGAATTGCGTTCTCACACCGATTCACGTCGTATTCAAATGACAAACGATACCTTGTCACAAAGAAGATCTCAAAGTGTGGTTGACTACTTAATAATAAGAGGGATTCCTTCAGGTCGCTTAGTTGCTAAAGGTTATGGCGAAAAAATTCCTCGTACATTAACATCTGCCGTTTCTTCACAATTCAAAGGCAAGACCTTTACATTCCCTGCAGGAATCACCTTAACGGATGAATATGTGAAAGCTATCAAAAACGTTGATGAACGTGAAGCCGCTTTTCAATTAAACCGTAGAACTGAATTCAGTATTTTGCGCGACGATTTTGTTCCTTTGCCTAAAAATGACACATTGCCGATTGGTGTTGTCTCTATTGTGAATAATCCATTAGAAAACAGCGTTGAATTTACAATCGGAGCCAATGGCGTTCAGGAAATCCCATGTATTATCAATAATGTATCATTCAAAATGGCGATTGATGAAAAAGCTAAAAATGTTACATTTGCTTATGATGAAGCAATGACTTTCTTACAAGCTGGTCGTATTAACAAAAACGATTTTAAAGAAAACGAAAAAGCGATTGATAAAGATGGAAATATTGTAGAAAAATCTACACTTATTATCAAATCAATTAAGCTTGGTAATTCTGAAATCAAAAATATAGAAGCAGTGGTAATGAAAAATATGAAAATTACACTCATTATCGATAAATCTAATTTAGGTAAGTTCGGAGTAATTACGATAGATAAAGTTAAAAAGAAACTGACAATCAATTAAAAGCTATTTTAAACATCCCGATTTCTAGTCGGGATGTTTTGTTTAAAGCCATGAGTAATCCATTAAAATACGATTTAAGAGGTGTTTCGGCATCAAAAGAAGATGTACACAACGCCATAAAAAATATAGATAAAGGTTTATTTCCAAAAGCTTTCTGCAAAGTTGTTGCTGACTTATTAGGAGGGGATGATGATTATTGCAATGTAATGCATGCTGATGGAGCTGGAACTAAATCATCGCTAGCATATATCTATTGGAAAGAAACGGGAGATATTTCAGTATGGAAAGGCATTGCACAAGATGCAATTGTAATGAACCTTGATGATTTATTATGTGTCGGAATAACTGACAATATTCTGGTTTCCTCTACCATAGGGCGCAATAAAAGTTTGATTCCAGGCGAAGTTATCTCAGCAATTATTAATGGTACTGAAGATTTTTTAAAGGACTTGCGCAATCAGGGAATAGGTATTTATGCTACAGGTGGCGAAACGGCCGATGTTGGTGATTTGGTTAAAACCATTATTGTTGATTCCACTGTTACAGCCCGGGCCAAACGCAGCGATATTATTACAAATCAAAACATACAAGATGGAGATGTTATCATAGGCTTAGCTTCCGATGGAAAAGCAAGCTACGAAAGTTTCTATAATTGTGGAATGGGTAGTAATGGATTGACCTCTGCCCGCCATGATGTTTTTCACACAATTTACTCAGAAAAGTATCCCGAAAGCTTCGATTCTAACATAATGAAAGAATTGGTGTATTCAGGAAATTTATTACTTACCGACCCAACTGAAATTGAAGGTGTAGATGCTGGTAAAATGGTTTTGTCACCAACACGTACATATGCTCCGGTAATCAGGGAAATGCTCGAAAAACAGCGTAAAAACATACATGGATTAATACATTGCAGTGGGGGGGCACAAACAAAAGTATTACATTTTGTTGAAAACCTTCATATCATTAAAGATAAGCTTTTTGAAACACCTGCACTTTTCAGAATGATTCAATCTCAATCTCAGACAGCCTGGAGTGAAATGTATAAAGTTTTCAACATGGGACATCGTATGGAAATATACATTCATCCTGATTTTGCCGAAGAAATCATTACAATTTCAAAATCATTTGGTATTGATGCGAAAATTATAGGTCGTTGTGAAAAGGCAGAGAAAAAATCAGTGAGTATCCAATCTGTTTATGGGGAATTTACTTACTAATTGTGAAGACATTTTAGTAAATAGCAAAGCTTATTTTTTTTATTCAAGCACTTATTCAATAAAAGTAACAATACCTTTTCTTTCAAAAGACCTTAACTGACCGCCAAATCTGACTCTTACATAATAAACATAAACGCCATACTGAACACGTTCTCCTTTAAATGTTCCATCCCAACCAATTTCATAATTAGTGGATTCAAAAATTATTTGACCCCATTTATTGAAAATGGCAAAATAATACTCAGTATTCGATGGAAAAATTCCAACAGGCTTGAATATCTTAGTGATTCCTTTGGATGAAAAAGCATTAGGAATGTAAATTGTATTACAATCTTCGGCAAATACACTGTAATTTGATGTGTTGGAGCAGATCGTCCCATTGATTGTATTGGAAACGGTACATGAATAAGTAGTTGGCATAGTAGGATAAACTATTATTGAAGAACTATGCTCATTGTTATTCCATCGAAAGCTATTTCCTCCGCTAGCAGATAATACAATTGGATTTCCAACACAAACACTGTCAATATCTGCAGTAATAACAGCAATAGGTTTGGGTATAATCGATACAGAAGTTGAAGTGTCATTTTTGCAGCCATTTGTATCGGTTACTTCAACAAAAAAGGAGGTATTGATGCTTGGATTTACATTGATGCTTGCTGTGGTTTGTCCGTTATTCCATAGGTAAAAAATACCTCCGCTAGCAGCTAAGCTAGCAGTATTTCCTTCACATATAGTTTGTGGAGGTGTTATATCAACTTTTGGTGGCTGATGAATAATGGCTGTTGCAAACGAAGAATCCTTACAACCCGCATTGGAAGTTGCAATTACATTATAATTTGTTGTAATGGTAGGATGCACCTTTATCGTTTGAGAAGTGAGTCCATTGCTCCATAAATAGCTGTTTGCTCCTGAAACAAACAAATTTGCAGTATCCCCTGTACAAATAGTGTCATTTTTGGTTGTAATTAAAGGGAGTGGATTAACAGTAAGATGAACAGTATCATAAGCTTTGCAGCCATTTGGTGTAGTGACTTTCACCCAATAATTTCCGGTAGTAGCAGCTTTTAAAGAAGTCAACGTTGAGTTGTTTGACCAAAGATATTGAGCAAAACCAGTACCAGGAGATAACGTCAACGTATCACCTTTACAAATAGAAGTGTCATTTCCAAGATTGATTACTGGTTTTTCGACCACTATTTTAGTAGAATCATAAATCTCAATTAATTCGGCGAAATACAAATCATCAATCGCAAAGTCGTTACCACTTAATGCGCTGTTTTGATTTTTAATTTCAATATTTGCTGTAGTTGCAGCTCCTGAAGGCCAGGTATTATAAAACATATTCCAGTTGCAATTGATGGGTGTTGCATTAAAAACAGCTCCAATCTGAACACCATTCACAAAAAACTGCAATGCTGCAGGAAATGTTGGTGTAACACTGGTAAGCCAGCATGAAAAAACATAAATTGAATAGGGATTGACCGTTACATTTTTCTGCCATATATTCGTGTTGGTTACTGAAGCACCATTAACAATCATCATATTGCCTGTTCCTGTTGTATGGTCTGTACAGGGGGCAAAATTAGCATGATAGGTAAACGGATTGGTTCCAATATAATAAGTGGCTTCGGGCCATAGATTGCTTTGATATATATAGCCAGATGTAAAACCGGTATTTCCTTGGCTGAAATTACCGTTTGGAATCAAATTATTGGTAATTCCATAAATAGTTACGTGATAAGTAGTTGTTTGATTGGGAAATACTTTAGGGTTAGGAATGGTTAAGCTTGAAATATTATATCCAGGAGTCCATGAATAGCTTAATGCAAATGGATTGGTAGCACTTAATGTTACGGTATCTCCCATGCAAATGGTATCCGTTGGACCAGTCAGGAATAAATAATTACAACTTTTGTTTATGTTTTTACTGTTAAGATTAATATTAGATGCATTGGAATAAGCTGAAATTGAAAATAATATTAAAAAACATTGAAGTAAGATTGATAGCACATATTTTTTTAAAAAAAATGCAAAACTTATCTGCTTAGTAATAGCCATAGCGAAACAATGAGCGGAAAGCCCTTTTTGTAAAATTGATTTCAAAAAGCAGAATAAATTTTTAAACACGATTACAAAATTAAAATGTAATTTGTTGTAAAATCAGGTCTTTCAGTAATAAAAAGTGATTAAATCTGAATTTAAAACGATTTAGCAAATTTACAAATAAAAAAGTATAAAAACTTAAGCACGCTAAAATAAATTTGTTATTCTATTAATTATTCGATTAGAGTATTTAAAAACATTGAAAATGAGGAATATGTATTCTTATTCACGGTTTATTATTTTATTACCATTATCATGCATTTATTGCTTTAATATTTCAATCTAAATATTTTATCTTTAACAAAAACAGACGATTTGTAATTCCATCTAATTTAAGCTGTTGTATATGTCTGATAAATTGCAAGATAGCTTGTTTTTACATTGCTTTTCCATTACAAAATCCATAAGCAAATGGCAAACGTATCGTATTTTATTGTAATTTTGCAAATCGTAATAAATTTAGAAATGTTAGAGAAATTAGAAGCCATTAATCAACGTTACCTGGAAATCGCTGAACAGATGAACGATCCCGAAATTACATCGGATATGAAGCGTTATATCAAGATGAGCAAGGATTTTAAAGATCTCCAGCCGGTTATTGAAGCATATAAACGATACAGCAATATTGTTGCCAATATTGCGCATGCCAAAGAGGTACTGAACAATGAAAAAGATGAAGATTTCAGAGCAATGGCTAAAGAAGAGCTCAATGCTTTGATTGAAGAAAAAGACAAGATGGAAGACGATGTTCGCCTGATGTTGGTTCCTGCTGATCCAAATGATGGTAAAAATGCCATTATCGAAATCAGAGCCGGAACCGGTGGCGACGAAGCCAGTATTTTTGCCGGTGATTTGTACAGAATGTATTTAAAATATTGTGAAGCCCGCAAATGGAAAGTTGAGTTGGTGGATGTTACCGAAGGAACGGTTGGTGGTTACAAAGAAGTGATCATCAATGTGAGTGGCGAAAATGTTTACAGCCAGATGAAATACGAATCGGGTGTGCATCGTGTTCAACGTGTTCCTCAAACCGAAACCCAGGGTCGTGTACATACTTCAGCTGCTTCTGTGGTGGTTTTGCCTGAAGCCGAAGAGTTTGATGTTGATTTAAAAGTTTCTGATATCCGTAAAGATACTTATTGTGCATCGGGTCCAGGTGGTCAATCTGTCAATACCACGTATTCTGCCATCAGACTAACCCATATCCCTACAGGTATTGTTGTTACCTGTCAGGATCAGAAATCACAATTAAAAAATTACGACAAAGCTTTGATTGTATTAAGGTCAAGAATTTACGAATTGGAATACAAAAAGCACCTGGACGAAATGTCGAAGACGCGTAAAACCATGGTTTCTACCGGCGATCGTTCTGCTAAAGTACGTACATATAATTATCCACAAAGCCGTGTAACTGATCACCGTATCAATTTTACGATGTATAATCTGTCGACCTATATGGATGGTGATATCCAGGAATTGATAGATGCCTTGCAACTGGCCGAAAATGCAGAAAGATTAAAAGAAGCCATTGGATAAATACACTCAAGTCACGGGGTGACTTTGAATCGCCCAGTGACAAAAAACTACAAAAGATGAAAAAGCAAGAATTAACAGCAATTATCAAACAAAAGAAATCTTTTTTATGTGTTGGGCTGGATAGTGATATTACTAAAATCCCTAAACATTTACTGGAGGCTGAAGACCCTATTTTTGAATTCAACCGTCAGATTATTGATGCAACTATCGATGTAGCAGTTGCTTACAAGCCAAATCTTGCTTTTTACGAATCTATGGGTCTCAATGGATTACTTTCGTTGGAACGTACTGTTAATTATCTGGAAGCATATAGAAATGAAGTTTTTTTGATAGCGGATGCCAAGCGTGGCGATATCGGAAATACTTCCCAGCAATATGCCAAAGCTTTTCTTTCGAATGAAGGATTTGATTTTGATGCTATTACTGTAGCACCCTATATGGGGGAAGATTCTGTAAAACCATTTTTAAGCTATCCCAAGAAATGGGTGATTGTATTGGCCTTAACTTCCAATAAAGGTGCTTTTAATTTTCAGTTGCTTGAAACCGAAAACAAAAGAAAACTTTACGAAGAAGTTTTGATTAAAACCCAGGAATGGGGAAGCTCCGAAAATATGATGTATGTGGTGGGTGCAACCCAGGCTAGCATGCTTGAAAATATCCGTAAAATAGTTCCTGAACATTTTCTGTTAGTACCAGGAGTTGGAGCTCAAGGTGGAAGTTTAGCCGAAGTTTGTCATTATGGAATGACCAATGAAGGCGGATTGTTAATCAATGCTTCACGCAGTATTTTATATGCATCCGATCAACTCGATTTTGCAGCCAAAGCCGGAGAAGAAGCTATAGCTATGCAGGTCGAAATGGAAGTATTGATGAAAAAAATTCTTTAATAGAGTATATATTATAAATATATTAGTTTACAGCTATATAAGAAAAAAGAGAAGCTAGATTGTATCTGTCTTCTCTTTTTTTATGCCCTTTATTTTGTAACTTTTACCCTGATGCCTTCGGAATGAGCACTGAATTCAGGTGCATACATACACTGAATAGTTGTAATCCCGTTGGAAAAATCACCTTCTTGGGTAGCTATCAGTTGATATTCAAATACGTAGCTTCCTTTTTGTAAATAAGAAATAAAGAAATTGGTGGAGGCATCTCTGGTATTTTCATAATACCCCATACCCGCCTGCCATTTATACGATGACAACACATTGACAGGTTCAAAAGCAGCGGCTCTCATGTCTTTTAAATGTATATACTCCATATCGCGGTCTGTACGTAATTCTATTCTGACTTTTATTTTGTCACCTATTTTGAGTTTCGAAACAGGGGTTATTGGATCTATAACAGGACCATTGGCAGTAGAACGTTCTACAAATAGTTTTTTCTCTAGTTTCAATGGAGTAGCAGCCATAGTTATTTTGTCGAGCTGTTCAAAATATTGCCAGTACATGGCTCCCCAGGCTACCCCCTCATCGGTTTTAGTAACTGTAATATTCGCCATATTGCTAGTGATCTCACCTCCAGACCAGTTTGTTGTATAATAGCCGGTTCCGGCTTCAACAGGATTTCCTGATTGAGTTGGATTTATTTTATTTCCTCCAACCGTAACTTCAACCAATTTATCACTTGCCAATAAATCAGTACCCTTGAGAAGTAAAGCGTAAATGGCTTCTGTGGTAGCTTTGGTAGTTTTCCAATCCTGGCATTGCTTTTGTTTCAACAACCAGATTTTCATTTTTTCAACTGAAAGCTGATCATTGGCAACTTCGTCAAAACATTCGATCAATAAGGACATTGACTCAATTGGAGCCTGGTACCAATAATAACCCTGGCTTATTTCTTTCCAGTACATACCCATTTCATCGGAATACAATGCGTTTTCCTTTAATGAATTGATAATAAGAAGCGGCGTTTTTAAATCTTTATTTCTTTTCAAGCAAAGTGCTATCATTCCTTGAAGGTATTTGCTCTGGGTAGTCCAGTATTTTTGGGCTTGCCCGATAAAATAATTATAAGCTTCTTTATTGCCGGAAGCTAATTCAAAACTTTCTTTAAAATAGCTTCTTGCATATAAATATTGAATGTCAGAACTGTTCAGATGATTTTTATTAAGTTCCTTAGGATAGTATTTTTTAAGATTTTCATAATCTTCTTTCATTCGCATATCAAGGTAAGCAATGGCTTTTCGAAGCATATAGTTGGTCTGATAATCATTTTTAAGATTGTTTACGCCCAAATGTTGCAAATGACCCATTCCACT
>CAZCBG010000034.1:24074-28339 GCA_964496885.1 uncultured Bacteroides sp.
ACCAGCATCCGGTTTGTCAGAACCGGAATTGCCATTTCTTCACCATCACTGAAATTTCCAGCTTTTGCCATCACTTTATAAATTACAGCCCCTAAACCCTCAGGAATAAAAATTTTCCAGCTATGCGACTGACTTTCGCCAGCTTTGAGTGTAAAGGATTGATCTGTATTTTCGGTAAGAATACCTTCAATAGCTTGCATTGTAATGGCATTATAGAACTGCAGGCGGATAATTCCATTGATGCCATTTTTTGAAATATTTGATATTTTTACATTGAAACCCATTGTATCGCCTTCGCGGAAAAAACGGGGTGGGTTGGGTTGCAGCATCAAATCTTTTTGAGTAAACAACTCTTTTTCAGTTTCTCCGATTTTCAGATCTTTGGTATAAGCCAATGCCTGCATTTTCCATTTTGTAAGCGATTCGGGAACTGTAAATGAAACCACTACTTCACCACTATCATTGGTGAGCATTTGAGGGTAGAAAAAAGCAGTTTCATTGAAGTTGGAACGTATTTTGACATCCGAAAAATTGCCAGCAGTATTATCTTTGCCAGCAGTTTTGTCGAAATCGCCTCCGCTTGAAATTGGTGTAGCTTTAGTTAAAACATTTTTCTCTTCAAATTTAACGCCTCCTGTTGCTGCTTTTGCATTCTCCATTGTGACACTCGCTTCTGAAAGCATCACTCCATCTTCTCGAGCATACCTGTTATTTTTATACTTGTTTCCTCCACCATAATAATAGTTAATCCCAAACCAGTTTATATGATCATAGGTTTTTTCCTGAGGATAGACTAATTTGCTGTTGAAATCTCTGCAAAAAGCGGATTGATTAAGGATGAATGCTGAATTTGTTTCCCAGTTTAAATGGGCGTAAAATGATGTAAAAATGTTAAAATTCCATTGATGTGGTTTAAAGGCATCTAAAGAAGCGTCGTACATAGAGCAAAGCAGTTCTGCTGCAAATTTCTCGCCTTTGATGCCCTTGATGTTGATTTTCCATTCTTCTTTTTCACCGGGTAATAGCTTGTTTCTGAATGTTTCAAATGAAATATCCAGTTTTTTATTGGTATATGGAACTAGGATGACTTCGTTAAAACTGTAAGAACGGTTATCCTTTACAAAACTAAGATGAATTGAAAAATTGCCTCTGTATGATTCTAAAACCGGTATTTCAAAGCGTTTTTGTTCATTCGAAAGTTGAAGCCATTGTTTGCTGATGATTTGATTTTTAACTTCAATTTCATACAATATGTTGATGTCTTTTGCTTTGCTGCCAATTAAAAAACTTGCTTTTTCTCCGGGCTCAGCCTTGTTTTTAAGCATACTAAACCAAGCAATGCTGTTATCAGGCATTTTTGATTTCTCAGATGAAAAAACAGTAAAATATTTTTGAAGACTGACTTCAGTTCCAAACTTATCGGTGGATTTCATTTCCAAAAAATAGCTACCTTGCTCCCAGCTGTTTAAACCGTTAATAGAAAGTGTAGAATCTGATGGTGCTTTAAAATGATAATTCATTACAACTTTCTCTTTTTCCCATTTATTCATATCATTTTCATCATCATAAGCGTCCAATGGGAAGCTTTTTTCAAACTCGGTTCTGTTAATTGAGAAAATATCAGGTTTCGTCCAGTTTCTTTTTCTGAAAAATTTTTCGGGTTGCTTTATTTTGTAAACCAGAATTTCACCTTCAGAGGCTTCGGGATTATTATTCAGATTGGTAGATGTGATTTTGAATAAGTTTTGCTCCGATTGATTTACTTTAGAGGGTATATCTATATTGATTAGCAAAGCATTGTAACCAACAGAAATGTTTTTTTCGGTACTGTGTGTTTCACCATTGATATCGCTCACATCAGCATATAGGGTATAATTGAAAACAGGTAACAAGGATTTTTCGATACTTAAATCGGGGATGGCTATAAAGTCGACTTTAAATTCACCTTTTTCGTTTGTTGTTGTGATACCGTTTATGATTTCCATTTCAGGAGATGCCGGCAAATTGCGCCACCACCAGCCATAAAAAGGAAAAGAAGCAGTTCTGACAACACGATACTTTACAGCTGCATGATCAATTACATTTCCGGCATAAGCTTTGGCATTTCCAGTTACGCTAACATTTTCACCTAATTTATAACTACCTTTCACAGCTAAGATGTTAACTTCAAATTTAGGTCTTTTATATTCTTCCACCGAAAAATAAGTGGAACCTCCCTCATTTTGAATTCTCATATTACCGGTCAGTCCTGCCATAGGTGCAGTAAAAGATCCACTTACAGATCCGAACTCATTGGATGTCAGTTTCAATTCGCTTATTTTCTGTCCGTTTACATCAAAAAAACTGACGTTGGTCAAATGATTAGGTTCAATCTTGGTGATACCTCCATCTGTTCCCAAAATTATACCCTTAAAATAAACAGTTTGGCCGGGCCGGTAAATAGACCTGTCTGTAAAGAAATAAGTCCGTATTGTTTTTTGCTGATTGGCTAGATAAGGTGAAGATTGAGAAAAATAATTATCGCTGATGTAATGATCGTCCTTGCTGTCAAATTTGAGGTAAAAGTATTTGTAATCTGATTTTTCGGGTAAAGCAGGAATTTCAAAATAGCCTTCTTCATTGGTAGAATAGGAAGCCCAGGGCTTGCTGATGTAATTTCTGGTTTTATAATCGTAGTCCTGGGTATAGGATTTAACTTGAATATTTTTCAAAGGCAAACCCGTTGTTCTGTTGAGTAAATAATATTCTAAACTTCCATTGTCCTTGCCTCTGTTGATATAGCTAATGTCAGAAACCCAAAAACTACTAAATTCAACAATTTCTTCTTTGCAACTAAAATTCTTATCAGTCGATGCCATGATTACATAATATCCATTGCTGAGCGAAGGTATGCTGAATTCCATTCGATGTTGCTGAAAATCACCTTCATTTACAATCGGCCTATTCCAGGAAGTTAAAATAGGGGCTTTATTGTATTCGGCAAGTTGTTGATTGGTGTTGAATTTATTTTTAAAATTTTTCTCTTGTTCAGGATCAATTTTAACTAATTTAAAATATATGATATCCATGTTCTTAAACTCAATGAGCCCCAGTATTGGTTTCCCCGGAGGACTCACTCTGTCGGAAGATATTGATATAGATGGAGTCTTGATGCCTTCTTTGATTATTTTGCATTTTGCAGCACCATCACTTGCAGGATATCTTTGAATGGCAGCATCACAAAACGACAATGCTGTTTTTACATCCCATTTATTAGCTGAAGAAATAAGGGGGTTGTATTTTTCTCCTTTCATTTTGTATTGATTGGCAATCAAATAGCTGATCTCAGTTGAGATTGCATTGTCTTCGTATTTTTTCCTGAGTTGCAGCAATGCCTGTAAATACAAACTGTCTTTGAATGGTAAAACTGTTTTACTTCTGACGAATGTTAAGCGTTTGAGTTCAATATCTATGAGTGCCTCTGGTGTTTTGTCGTTGAGGTGAAAATTACTTAAGTCTTGTATTAATTTAATCGCATAGAAATTGAAAGATAAACTATCGTTGCTCGAAAATTTAAGACCAGCAAAGGATTTGCTATCTCCAAAAAGCTGAGGATTTTTTAGTTCAAAAGCATCTTTCGCTTGGCTTAAGTCAGATTCTTCCTCCATAAAAAAATCGAAAGCGCGGTGAGCCATAAAATCATATAAAGTCGGGCGGAGATGGCGGCTGTTGTTGCCTTTTTCGAGGATCACATCAAAGTGGTTGATTTCAGTATTTTTTAATTCCTGGGCTTGTTGTAGTGAAGCCCTGTAATGATTAACAACAGTTGCCGTAAATTTTCTGAGATCCCAGGTTTGCAAATCATTTTGGACGAAATTTATCGTTTGCGAACGTTCTAAAATTACAAAACGATTGGCCTGATAATAGCCCCAATACAATTCAGCCAATACTGAATGCAAAATAGAATTAATCGGAAACTTTGCGGTAATCAGTTCTTTTTCAATATCCTGAATGCTATTTGTAAGTGCATTTTCTTCAAAATCGGATCCGAGCTTTATTTGAAAGAGCAAGGCTTTCACAAATTGAGAAGCATTATTACTTGCTTTCGATTTTTTGTAAACAGTATTTACTACAGCCAATGCTGATTTGTTCAACCCAATTTTTAAATAAACATCCACACTGTCCCATTCTGCACTAAAATTCTCTTTTCCTGTTAAGGTTGTTTTTTGTACTTTATAGGGTTGTGAAACAGCATTTTGTATCGAAATTGCTGTGCATACAATGAT
>CAZCBG010000034.1:28439-31153 GCA_964496885.1 uncultured Bacteroides sp.
ACATCCGCCAGGATAGTAGGAACGTATACATTGTTGCCGGCATAGATTTGAAAATTATCAATGTAAATATTGTTGCCATTATCGTTGGTTGATTCTATCTTAAATATTACTTTTTTATTTTTAAGTTGACTGATGTCAATCGTTTCCTGACGCCAGTCGGAAGCAGAAGTGGGGAGCAATGCTGAAGGAGACGTTGTTGTAACCAATGCACTTCCGCCTTTTTTATATACCTGATAGGTATAGCTGCTTCCGCAATTATCCGAAGCTGTGATACTCAGGCTATCTTTGGCATTGGCATAAAAATAGGCCAACTGAAATTTCATATGGACATTGGCTGAATCAGGAATTACAATTAAAGGACTGATGGCATCATCTTTTTGAAAACTGGAGATGGAATAATTTGCCAGATCGATAAACATCGATTGATTGCTGCCTGGAATTCCTCCAGTGCTGATAGTATCCCAGCCTTTTTTCATATCTGGATTATCGACCAGCCAGCCGGCTTGCCTGAGTGTTGTGGATTCAAAACCTTCAAAATAAGGAAGGTTGGTTTCTTTACGAATGTTAAACCTGTAAACCAGGTTGTTGTTGAACCTATTGTATTCGATATGATTGGAATCGTTGACGATTTTTACACAAAATTCATAGTCTCCGTCCGATAAAGCTGTTATTAAAGGAAGGTTAACGGAATCGGTCTGGTTTTTAGCCAGATTGCCGACCCATTGATATTGCTGAACAACTTCGTGGTTGAGGCTGTAATAAATTTTAGCACTGCGCAGGCTGCTATCGCCCAGGTTCGAAATATGGATCTTGGGCAAAAATGTTTTAGTACAATAAAAGCCCAGGTTTGGACTGATGATATCTTTTATAGCAATATCATAGGTTTGGGCCAGGGGAGGGGTAGGGGTATGGGTTTGTGAAAGGTAGTTGAACGCAGCCAATACATCAATAATGCCCCTGCCATAAGTATTGTCTTCACCGCTGACTCCCAGGTCGTGGGCCGTCATGTAAAGTGCATTTAAAATCTCATGTCCTGTTACATTAGGAAATGCTTCTTTTAATAAGAGCACCGAACCTGTAACATGAGGGCCGGCCATTGAAGTACCTGAATAAGAGGCATAAGCATTTTGCTCAACGCAGGATCTTACATTTTCGCCGGGAGCTACCACTTCGGGTTTAATTTTTAAGCTTCCCTGCCAATCGCAAATGGTGGGGCCTCTGCTCGAGAAACCGCTGATAGGATAGGATGGAGTATTGCCATTGATGCTGCCCACCGTAAACGGATTGACATCATTCACAACAACATGTTGGGGAAAAGGAATGGTCTGTGGATTTGGGCCTTCGTTGCCGGCCGAAAATACGCAGGCAATACCGGCAGCTTCCAAGGCACTAAACATCTGACTGATGAAACCATTGCAAAGCAAAGTATCTGTAGGAACTGTATATCCCCATGAGTTGTTGAGTACATCTGGTACATCGTCTGTGGTAGCGGTGTCACCATCTGGATTCATCATCCATTGGAAGCCATACAGGAATGCTGATAGAGGCTGTACGCTGGCTATACTGGTTGCTACAGGGTCGGTGACGATAACAGAAGCATTGTAAGCCACGCCAATGGTATCATTATTATTTCTGTCGAGCCCCATTTCGGTACCTACCGTATGTGTACCATGACTGCCGGTTTTGTCGACAGCTACGTCGGATTGGTAGCCATACCAGCATTGTGACATTGGAAGATAGTTGCCTAAGAAATTGTTTTTTATGGCAGGATGCAGTGGCCAGATACCTGTATCGATGCTGCCGGCTATTCTTCCTCTGCCTGAATAACCTTTTGCCCATAAGGCCGGTGCATTGATGGCAACCAGGCCCTGTTCCTTTCCATTGAGTTGAGCTTTAGAGGATGAGGCTTTTATGGGAGGATCTACCGGATTGATAATTCTGCTGTTGTCGAGATCAATCATTTCAATATCCGTTCGTTGGGCAAGTATTTCGATGAGGGCAGGCTTTGCGTCCATTACAATCATATTGATAATCCAGAACGATTGCAGGCTAACCGCTGCATCTTTGTCGGAGGTTTTTATAAAATCCACTAATGCTTGTTGGCTTTTTGCTGCTTTTTGGCTTAATAAATTCCTCACGATTTCTATACGTGATTGAGCGGCAACTTTGTTTTTGTTGAGCATATAGTTTAAAGAATCGATATTCGCCTGATGCTTCATCAATATATTGATTTTTAAATTTCGATTTTGATTGCTTTTCTCTTTGATTGCTTTTTCCAACGCTTGTGAACAAATGTATTGCTGAGCGTAATCCGGAATGCCAATTACTAAAAAACAAAATATCAATAAGATGTGAGATGTTTTCATAAAGGAAAAGAATTTAAGGTTCGTTTATTTTGGATGTACAAAGCTATGAAAATTTAGGGGAAATCGTTATTTTTTTTAATGAGATGCTTCACTTCGTTCAGAATGAAAAATGATCACCTCGTTCATCGCTCCTTCACTCTCTCGCTCCCTAGCGCTCTCAATCCCCTTTTTATGAGATGCTTCACTTCGTTCAGTATGATAAAAGAAGAGGATGCACGTTCGGGAATTTTGCGATAAAAAATCAAACGGATGCATAAATAGCCTACTTTTGCCAACTTATTTTCTAAAGACAAAAATACAATAAGATCGGAAGAGCACACGTCTGAACTCCAGTCACCTGAAGCTATC
>CAZCBG010000035.1:0-30381 GCA_964496885.1 uncultured Bacteroides sp.
CCAATAATCATAAGGTGTTGCCAAACAGAAGCTTGTATTTTTATTTTAAAATTCATCTTAATTTGCTTTTTTAAAGGTATTAAAATTTTTATTTGTAAATATTTTCTTGCATTTTAAGTATTATGTTTCGTAAATTTCGATAAATATTGAGATTATTATTAAATTTAGTGAAACAAAATATTTTGGCTGCGAAGTTAAAAAAAATATATAACTAAATCTTAATTGCATTTTTTTTTGAAATAAAATAATTTTAGATGTTGAAATGAAATTATTAAGCAAATCAAAATAAAATAATTTACTTTAATGCAATAAAGTAACGCTTCCATGTAGTTCAAGCATTCCTTTGTTTTTTCCTTTTTTTTCGTATTCGATGAGGTAATAATAAATTCCTTCTGGACAAGGGCTTCCTTTATATTTTCCATCCCAGTTGATTGATTTGCTTGAACCTTCAAAAATTTGATTTCCCCAACGATTGTATATGTAAAGAGTTATTTTGTCAATATTTTGAAATATTGGAGCGAAAAAATCATTAATACCATCCCCATTTGGTGTAAAAACATTTGGAACCCATATTTCGGAACCACATTCATCAATAAAAATGGAATCGATTATCGAACACAATCCATAAAAAACAGTTACAGAATAATTGCCGGGATTAAACACGTTCAAATAATTTAATGTAGAACCATCTGACCATAAGTATTGGTCAAATCCCAGGCCTGGGCTTAGAAATATAAAATCTCCAGGACACATTATTGTATCATTTCCAAGAGAAATTATTTGGTTTTGTACAATGCTTATATTAATTGTGTCAAACCCATAGCAATTGCTATTATTTACTATAATCGAATAAGTCCCTGAATTAGTAATATTAAGTTGTTGAGATGTTGAACCAGTGCTCCAAAGATAGGTTCCTCCCGCGTTTCCTGCATCTAATAGTAAATTATTCCCTTGACATATTGTTGTATCAATCCCAAGGTTTACTGTGAGATTTGATACAAAATTTACATTAATAGTATCTTTTACAAAACATCCAATGTTATTAATAACTTTCACCCAATAAGTTCCTGAATTAGTAACGTTAATTTGTTGTACTGTTGCACCTGTGCTCCAATAATAGGTTGCTCCAACATTTCCTGCATTTAATAGTAAATTATTCCCTTGACAAATTGTAGTATCGATACCAAGGTTAACTATTGGTAAAGGAGAAACCGTAACTTTTACAGAATCAATGTTTGAACAACTTCCATTTGTTGCTGTAAGATAATAAGTCGTCGTTTGTGGGGGCGTAACAGTTATATTTTGAGTAGTATCACCAGTAGACCAATTATATGATAGGAAAGTTGATGCCCCTGTGTTATAAAGTTGTTGTATTTCGCTGGCTGATAATGTTCTATTATAAATATAAACATCGTCAATTTTTCCTTTGAAATAGTTTCCATCCCACACACCATCATTTAATCTGCCAATATTTGTAACATCATGATAACCAACATTACTTCCAGTATAATTAAAAATACCTGCAATAACTCCATTAATATAAACGGTTGAATAAGTTGAATACATAACCCAAACGATATGTTTCCATTGATTTTCTAAGTTTAGATTTGATATTGCTTGCGGTGGTGGTGATGTTCCACCCCATCCTGATGCTAATGCAAGTAGGGCTCCATTTTTATTAGCCATAATTCCAATGGTGCTATCACTTATACTCATATATAAATCATTTCCCCAATTATGGTTCATATCGCAGAGAATATTGGAATGATTATGTCCATTTGTATGAAATACCCAAGCAGAAATTGTTAAAGATGTCATGTCGGGTAATGGTGCTCTATTTATATAGTTATTGATACCATCAAAACTATATGCACTATTTGAATTCCCAAACCTATCTGTTGTGAGTGTTGATCCATTAACGATTCCGTTATTTCCATTTCCACTTTCATCATTTGCATTCCCGCAAAATGGATAAAAAGCAATTAAGCCTTGTTGTAAATTAATTGGCAATTGAGATTTAAAACATACATTTTGAGTACCTGCTGGACCTAAAAGAAATACACTTTGTCCTTGACAAATTGTGGTATCATTTCCTATATTTACTGAAAAATTTGCACCAAAATTAATAACTATTGTATCTATTCTGTAACATCCATTACTATTTGTAACTTTAACCCAATAAGTTCCTGAAATAGTTACATTAAGTTGTTGAGATGTTGCCCCTGTGTTCCAAGTAAAGGCAGCTCCTGCGTTTCCTGCGTTTAATAGTAAATTATTCCCTTGACAAATTGTAGTATCGTTCCCAAGGTTAACTATTGGTAAAGGCGAAACAGTAACTTTTACAGAATCAAAGATTGAACAACTCCCGTAAGTTACAGTAAGATAATATGTTGTCGTTTGCAGGGGGGTAACAGTTATATTTTGAGTAGTAGCACCTGTTGACCAGTTATATATGGAAGTTATTCCCCCTGTATTATAAAGTTGTTGTATTTCACTGGCTGATAAGGTTCTATTGTAAATATAAATATCGTCAATTTTTCCTTTAAAATAGTTTCCATCCCACACGCCATCATTTAATCTGCCAATATTTGTAACATCATGATATCCAACATTACTTCCAGTATAATTAAAAGTACCTGTAATAACTCCGTTTATATAAACTGTTGAATAAGTTGGATACATTACCCAAACAATATGTTTCCACTGATTTTCTAGGTTTAGATTTGATATTGCTTGCGGTGGTGGTGATGTTCCACCCCATCCTGATGCTAATGCAAGTAGGGCTCCATTTTTATTAGCCATAATTCCAATGGTGCTATCACTCATACTCATATATAAATCATTTCCCCAATTATGGTTCATATCGCAAAGAATATTGGAATGATTATGTCCATTTGTGTGAAAGACCCAAGCAGAAATTGTCAAAGATGTCAGGTCGGGTAATGCTGCTCTATTTATATAGTCATTGATGCCATCAAAACTATATGCATTATTTGCATTTCCAAACCTATCAGTTGTGAGTGTAGCTCCATTAACAATTCCGTTATTTCCATTTCCACTTTCATCATTTGCATTCCCACAAAACGGATAAAGTGCAATTAAACCTTGTTGTAGATTCAATGGCAATTGAGATTTAGTACACACATTTTGACTTACTGTAGGACCTAAAAGAACAACACTTTGTCCTTGGCAAATTGTGGTATCATTACTTTTAATAGTTAAGCTTGAATCACATTGTGAAAAAGTGGTTGTGGAAGAAATAGCTAAAATCAAAAATGAAATAGTTGAAAATGTGATAATTTTTAACATATATTATTTTCTAAATTAGATTATTTATAAAAATAAACATTTTTATGTGTAAAAGTAATGAAAATAAACAAACAAAAAGTCATTTCATAAAACTTTCTTTTAACAAATAATTATATTAAGTTTAACTCATTTATTTTGCATTCAAAAATCAATAGACAATTCCTTAAAATGTTATATATTTGCTTTTTCTAATACAGCATTTTAGTTGAAAAGAGCAATAGTTTCGGTCATTAATGATTTATCTACGGATCAAAGGGTGGATAAAGTATGTAAAACACTTCAGAAATCTGGCTTTGAAGTCCTCTTGCTTGGCAGGAGCAAACACGATAGTCAGGTATTGGCAGAACGCAGCTATTTTACTTTTCGGATGCCCCTTTTATTTGAGAAGCAGGCTGTCTTTTATGCAGAGTTCAACCTCCGTTTATTTTTCTTTTTATTGTTCAATAAATCTGATTTATTGATAGCGAATGATCTGGATACGCTGCTGCCCAATTATCTGGTGAGTAAAATAAAAGGAATACCTTTGGTTTATGATAGCCACGAATATTTTTGTGGCGTTCCAGAATTGGAAAACAATCGATTTGCCCGTAATTGCTGGTTAAGTATTGAAAGATTTATTTTTCCACATTTGAAGCATGTTTTTACAGTAAATGAATCCATTGCTGATTTATATAAAAAACAGTATAAAGTGGATGTAAAAGTCGTAAGAAATATTCCTCTCCGCCGCGAGCTGAAAATGACAAAAACCAGAGCAGAACTTAATTTGCCCTTGGACAAAAAAATCATACTGTTGCAAGGTGCAGGTATCAATGTGGATAGGGGTGCAGAAGAGCTTGTACAAGCCATGCAGTGGGTTAATAATGCTGTTTTGCTTGTTATTGGGGGAGGAGATGTAATTTCAGCGCTAAAATTGCTAAGCAGTCAACTTAATTTGAACGATAAAATTGTTTTTATTCCCAGGCTTGCATTCAACGACTTGTATCAATATACTGTTCTTGCTGATTTGGGGTTAACTTTGGACAAAAATACCAATATTAATTACCGATTGAGTTTACCCAATAAATTGTTTGACTATATCCAGGCGGGCATCCCTGTTTTGTCGTCCGATCTTTACGAAATTCGTAAGATCATCGAAAAATATGCCATAGGTGAAATTATTGTAAATCACCAAACCGAACATATTGCTTTGCATATCAATCAATTACTTTCGAATGAGGAATTATTGGCTAGCTACCGTAAAAATACGATAAAGGCAAACCTGGAATTGTCCTGGGAAAATGAAGAAAAAGAACTTATCAACGTTTATCAAAAATATGCCTGATCATCATCTACATATCATCTCTTTTAATGTGCCTTATCCTCCTAATTACGGAGGTGTCATTGACGTTTTTTATAAACTTAAGGCATTGCATGCCTTGGGTGTAAAGATACATCTGCATTGTTTTGAATATGGCAGAGAAATTCCATCAGCGTTGGCTGCTTATTGCGAAGATTTATATTTATACAAAAGGAAAACCAATGTATTGGCAAGCATGACTTTAAAACCATACATTGTTGCCAGCCGTAATTCAGAAGAATTAATAGAGCGATTGTTAAAAGATAATTATCCTATATTGTTCGAAGGCTTGCATTCCTGTTTTTATATAAATGACAAGCGCTTGAAAAACCGGATGAAAATCTACCGAGAAAGCAATATCGAACATTTGTATTATTTAAATTTATTTCGTTCGGAGAAAAATTTAGGTGCTAAATTTTATTTCTTGATGGCTGGTATCAAACTCCGTTTTTATCAAAGTGTATTAAAACACGCTGATTTAATGTTGGTGGTATCGCAAGATGATAGTGACTACTTGAAAATAAAATTTAAAAAGAGTCAAATTGTTTACCTCTCAAGTTTTCACGCGAATGAATCTATAAATCTTATTCCCGGGAAAGGTGATTATGTATTGTACCATGGGAACTTATCGGTTGCTGAAAATGAATATGCTGCAACTTATCTGGTAAAAGAAGTTTTTAATGATATTCAAATACCATTTAAGATAGCAGGATTAAATCCTGACAAAAGACTACAGAAACTGATTGATAATTACGATCATATCGAATTGGTAGACAGTCCAGATGATGGAAAAATGCTATCGCTTATACAAAATGCTCAGCTTAATATTTTGCTGACTTTTCAGGCTACTGGATTGAAATTAAAATTATTGAATACTTTATACAATGGTCGTTTTTGTTTGGTAAACAAAAAAATGCTTGCGGGAACAGGATTGGATAGTTTATGTGAAATAGCAGATACATCAACTTCTTTAAAAGATAAAGTAAGCAATTTATTTACCAGCGAATTTGATTTTTCTAAAGTTCAACAGCGACAATCAGTATTAACGGAAAATTATTCAAATAAAAAGAATGCTCAGCGCATCATTGAATTAATTTTCGGATAGCACTTTCCCGTTTTCACATCTTAATGTACGGGAAGGGAATTTTTCAATCATCATAAAGTCGTGTGAAGCCATTAAAACAGCTCTTCCGTTTTTACTAATGTCAATTAACAGATTGATAATGCCTTCTGAGGTTTCGGGGTCAAGATTTCCGGTAGGTTCATCGGCAAGTATAACTTCCGGATCATTGAGTAGGGCTCTGGCGATGGATACTCTTTGCTGTTCTCCGCCTGATAATTGATGGGGCATTTTAAAACCTTTGCTTTCTAATCCAACTTTCTCCAATACTTCATGAATTCTTTCTTCCATGGCAATTTTGTCTTTCCATCCGGTAGCCTTTAACACAAAAACAAGATTTTCTTTCACACTTCTGTCAATCAGTAATTGAAAATCCTGAAAAACAATTCCTAATTTACGCCTTAGGAAAGGGATTTCTTTCGGTTTAATAGTCTTTAAATCAAAATCTGCTACCATGGCATTGCCTTCTAAAACATGCAAATCGGCATAGAGGGTTTTCAGCAAAGATGATTTTCCCGTTCCTGTTTTCCCAACTAAATAAACAAATTCACCTTTTTCAATACTAAGGTTTACTTCCGAAAGTATCAATATATCGTTTTGGTAAACAGCTAAATTTTCAAGCTGAATGATAATATCTAAAGCCATGTTTTCTTGATTTTGATTTTGTAAAAGTATAAAAAAAATAGCAATTTCAAAAAAGCTTCTGGATTTTTAAACAGCAATAAATTATAAATGAAATCGCTATTTTGTATTATAAATTGAAAATCAAATAATTATTGAATCACCTGATAAAATTAATATGAGACAGTACTCCATTCGTTAAATATAAGCTGTTGAAGGAAAGGCTATTGAGTTATATGCGTAATTTGTGAAACTATTTTTTCAATTTCTTCAGGGTTTTGAGTACCCAACAGTATTTTCTTCCCATTTTTCAATTCAATTTGTAAACCCTTATCACCGGAAACGCTATAGGCAATATTTTTTTTCAATGAAATGGTTCGTATGCCCCAACCTCCATATTCTGAAATTGGTTTATATTTTCTAACATAAATACTTTCAATGTCTTTCCATTGTATTTCTTTTACAGCAAGATGAAATGGATAAAAACGAAAGTATATACCTTTCTCATTTATCTGAATACTTAATTTTATGGTTATAAGAAGTAATATTAAGCAAAAAGGAATAATTGCCATAAGTATTAAGAACCAATCAGGGGCGGGGTTTTCGCCAAATGGATGCTTTAAAATAAGTTGTTCAATAAATCCATAAATAAATACAACTGATACTGTGGCAACCAATAACCAAAGCCATTTGTTTGTAACTCTTTGTACTTCATTGTAATATATTGTAATCATTATAGGGCGATTTAAGGATTATATAATACAAAATTAAATATTTTTGAGCTTGATACCGAAAAAAATTAGTTAAAAGAAATTGGATATAAAGAAATATGTAGAAATAAAATTGTTTTGATTTTTGATTTTAAATTTCTTTAAACACTACCTAATTTAATAACCTAATAACTCAATAACCCAATAACCCAATAACCTAATAACTCAATAGCCTAATAGCCTCCCTCGGCTCTGCTGATCCAAAAACACTGTTTCCGGCTACCAAAATATCTGCACCGCAGTTGTATAGTTTTTTTGCATTATTCACATCTACGCCACCATCTATCTCTATCATGCATTTGGGATTCTGTTTCTCTATCAATTCTTTGAGTTGGCTGATTTTTTGATAGGTGTTCTCAATAAATTTTTGTCCTCCATAGCCCGGATTGACTGACATTAATAACACTAAATCTAGTTCCTGAATGATATTTTCGAGCAGATTTACATTGGTATGTGGGTTTAGTACTACACCTGCCTGCATACCGAGATTCTTAATTTCAGAAACTGAACGGTTCAGATGTGTACATGCTTCGTAATGAATGGTTAGTATATCTGCACCGACTTCTTTGAAAACCTTGAAATAACGATCGGGATCTATTATCATTAAATGAACATCCAAAGGTTTTGAAGCCAGTTTTTTGATGAATTTAATAACCGGAGGCCCAAAAGAAATATTCGGAACAAATATACCATCCATCACGTCGATATGAATCCACCCGGCCTGGCTCTGGTTGATCATTTCAATGTCTTTTTCCAGACAGCCAAAGTTGGCCGACAATAGGGAAGGGGCTACAAATTTTTTCATAGGAATTATTTTAATTCATTTTAATTTTAATTTAATCAAAGCTAAGCACAATTTCTAGTAACCTATAAATTAATTGTTTAATAACCTAATAACCAATAACCAAATAACTAATTAACGACAGACAAAAACGAATACTTCTCACCGTATTCCATCATTTGTTTTGCATAGTCATCCGTATATTCAAGCTTTACATCCGTAATTTTTCCATCTTTAAGTACAGCCACAAAATTTGGATTGATAAAACCACTATATGTTGCCAGGTTTAATTTTGCATAACGTGCTAGGATTTCTTTATGCAAAACAGCATCTACTTTAACTCCATAATTTTCAACCAACAATTTGCCGGCAGCATAATCTCCTTCCGACTTAATGCGTTGTACTTCCGCTAACAAACTACCCAATAAACTTCTTAATTTATCGTAATCGTTTATTCTTACAAAACTTTTGTTTTGGGTTTGGTACATCTCAATTACATTGTCTTTTTTGCCCTGTTCAAAGCACCAGGCTGCTATCAATTGACGATTCCGCATATGGGCCTGTTCGATATTTTTACCTTCATCAATACGAACCAATTGTGTCATTAAGCCATTGCGGATAAAATTATTGTATTCCGTTTTAGCAACCTCAATGCTTGGAAAAAGTTTTAATTCCATCATTTTAGGATCCATCATAAAATAAAGGGCGTATAAATCGGCACGGGCTTCTTCCAATGCAGATGCATAGCTTTTTAAGGCATCTGGATCCGTATTTGGAAGTAACTGACCAGAGCCATGTCCCAGACATTCATGTAAATCGGTATGAAGATTGCCTGCCAATGCTCCATATTTTTTTGCCAATTCAATTTCTTCTGCTGAAGCTGCAAATTCTTCCATGAATCCATTTCCGATTGCAGCCTGTTCGTAAGCATAGGTGATGTTTTCGAGACTTACCGATTTGCTGCCATGTTCTTTGCGAATCCAGTCAGCATTGGGTAAGTTGATGCCAATGGGAGTGGTAGGATAAGATTCGCCACCCAATTGAGCCAGGGTAATTACTTTCGCACTGATCCCTTTTACTTCTTTTTTTCGGAATGCTTCCATTACCGGTGAATGATCTTCGAACCATTGAGCTGCTTCACTGATAATGGTGGTTCTTTTGCTGGCTTCAATGTCTTTGAAATTGACCAGCGACTCCCAGCTTGCTTTTATGCCCAGAGGGTCTTCGTATACTTCAATAAAACCATTGACGAAATCAATGTGAGAGGTATGGTCGCTTACCCATGAAATATTGTAAGCATCCCATTCTTTTAAATTCCCGGTTTTATAATAAGATATTAAATGAAGTAAGGTCGTTTGCTGATGTTTGTTTTCTGCAACACTTGCAGCTTTTTCAAGCCAGTATACGATCTGTTCAATGGCTTTTGAATACATACCACCCACTTTATATGTTTTTTCAATCAATTGACCATTTTCATTCACTAATTTAGAATTCAATCCATATGAGAGGGGTTTCGAATCTTTTTTGTCTTTCAATGTTTTGTAAAAGTTTTCGGCTTCTTTTTCGGTAACTCCTTCATAAAAATTTGAAGCCGATTCTAAAAGCAAATCTTTGGATGCATCTAGGCTAACTTTCTTTGGGAATACTGTTACATCAAATAGTAATGGCGTTAATTTTTTAATCAACTCATCTGATGTTTCTCCTTTTTGCAATGGAAGTCTTGTCGCATCGCTGTTTAGAATCAATTCAGTGAAATAAGCTAAATTAAAATCAGCTGTCATTTTATCGGAGGAATTATGATGGTGAATTCCATTAGAAAACCATATTCTTTTGGTGTAAACCATGAAATTTTTGTAATCTTCCGAATTTCTATCACCTTTATAGCTTGTCACAATTACTTCTAAGGTTTTACGGATGAGTAGATTGTGTTTAAAATTCTGATCCCAGCAGATGTCGCGGCCCGATTTAGCGGCTTCACTCAAGTAGTAGACCAGTTCTTTTTGCTGTAAACTCAATAATTCCCAGGCTGGAACCTGATAACGCAATATTTTTGTATCGGCAAATTTTTCAAGGAAGTATTTAAAATCGTCTTTTAGTTTGGTTGTTGTTTTTTTATTGTTCTCTATGTTGTTATGTAGCAATATTCTGCTCATTTTTTTAAGTTTAATTTTTGTGGATGATTTAGGACTTTAAAATTTAGTTTCAAATTCAAAACAAAAGTACATAAATTTATGTTAGTAGCATAAATTTTCATAGTTTTGCATCGAATTGTAAAATTATACATATCGAAAAATTATTAGCATTAAATTAAAATGAACAACGCAATTTTCAACTTTAAAGAACCTCTTAATGAACCTATTTATAGCTATTTGCCAGGAAGTATTGAGCAAAAGCAATTAACGGAAGAAATAGAGAGACAAAGCAATCTATGCATTGAAATTCCCTTAATCATAGGTGGGAAAGAAATCAAGACAGGGAAAATGGGAAAAGTAGTTATGCCCCACAATCATCAGCATGTATTGGCCACTTACCATCAGACTACTGAAAAAGAAGTCCAAATGGCCATAGATGCTGCCATGCAAGCCAAAGAAGAGTGGATGAATCTTCCTTGGGACGAAAGGGCTTCCATTATGTTAAAAGCTGCTGAACTGATTTCGAAAAAGTACCGCTATGTTTTAAATGCAGCTACTATGCTGGGGCAAGGTAAAAATATATTTCAGGCTGAAATTGATGCAGCTTGCGAAGTAATTGATTTTTTGAGGTTCAATGTGTATTTTGCTTCTCTTATTTATGGAGAACAACCTGCTTCGTTGATGCATACCATCAATCGTCTGGAATATCGTCCACTGGAAGGCTTTATTTATACAATCACTCCGTTTAATTTTACTGCCATTGCAGCTAATCTTAATACTTCTGTTGCATTGATGGGCAATACAACAGTTTGGAAACCTGCCACAACAGCTTTGCTTTCCAACTATTATTTGATGAAAATTTTCGAAGAAGCGGGCATGCCCGCTGGTGTCATCAATTTTGTTCCAGGTTCTGGTAGTCTGATAAGCAATATTGTAATCAATAATAAAAATCTGGCTGGGATTCATTTTACAGGTTCCACCAATACTTTTAATCAATTGTGGAAACAAGTTAGTAATAATCTTACGAATTACAGATCTTATCCCAAATTGGTTGGAGAAACCGGTGGCAAAGACTTTATTTTTGCGCATCATTCTGCCAAAACGCTTGAATTAAGCAATGCTATTGTTTGCGGAGCTTATGAATACCAGGGTCAAAAATGTTCTGCAGCTTCCCGTTCTTATATACCTGCTTCAATTTGGGCTGACGTTAAAAAAAATATCCTAAGTATGCATACCCGAATGAAAGTAGGTGATGTAGTCGATTACAATAATTTTGTAAATGCTGTGATAGACCAAAACTCTTATGATAATATTATGTCTTATATCGAAAGAGCTAAGAATTCAGCAGATGCAGAAATTATAGCAGGCGGAAAAGGGGATTGCTCAAAAGGGTATTTTGTAGAACCTACCATTATTGTAACCACCAATCCTCATTTTCTGACGATGGAAGAAGAAATATTCGGACCGGTAATGACTATCTATGTTTACGAAGATGATAAGTTTGAAGAAACTTTGAAAATTTGCGACCAGACCTCACCTTATGCATTAACCGGCGCTATCTTCAGCAATGATAAATATGCTTTATTAAGAGCCTGTAAAGCACTGCGCTATGCAGCTGGTAACTTTTATTTCAACGATAAACCTACAGGTGCTATGGTTGGACAGCAACCCTTTGGTGGCGCAAGAGGATCGGGAACCAATGATAAAGCTGGTAGTCATTTAAATCTTGTTCGTTGGGTAAGCCCTAGAACTGTGAAAGAAACCTTGGTGCCGGCTATTGATTTTTTGTATCCCTATATGTCTGAATAATTAAACTAAATATAAATCTAAATGAAACACGAAATCAGGATCAAAGAAGTTCTGGAAAAATTAGGAATTACTGAAATTAATAACGGCGTCTGTACAGGCATTGAATGGTTTGATACCAAGGGTGAAATTACAACTTCTGTCTCGCCAATTGACAATCGCTTACTTGCTAAAGTGAAAAATGCATGTATTGAAGATTATGAAAATGTAATAAAAAAAGCTGAGGATGCTTTTATTAGCTGGCGGAAAATCCCACCTCCTGCAAGGGGTGAGATTGTTAGACAGATTGGGTTGGCATTGCGCGAGGCTAAGGATGATTTAGGCTATTTGGTTTCACTCGAAATGGGGAAAATTTATCAGGAAGGTTTAGGTGAAGTTCAGGAAATGATCGATATTTGTGACTTTGCAGTAGGTCAATCTCGCTTATTGAATGGCTTTACAATGCAATCTGAACGCAGTGAACACAGGATGTATGATCAATACCATCCTTTAGGTATTATCGGCTTAATTACTTCTTTTAATTTCCCTGTTGCGGTTTGGGCATGGAATTCAATGCTGGCAGCAATATGTGGAGATGTGGTAATCTGGAAACCAAGTTCAAAAACACCTTTGTCAGCTATTGCAACTCAAAATATTATTAAAAAAGTCCTTATAAAGAATAATATTCCTGAAGGTGTTTTTAATATTGTCATTGCAAAATCATCGGTCTTGGGCGATAACTTTGTTGCCGACAAACGTATTTCGCTGTTTTCAATCACGGGTTCTACCAGGGTTGGTAAAAGGGCTGGTGCTATCATTGGAGAAAGGCTCGGGAAAGCTATTCTTGAATTAGGCGGAAACAATGCAGTTATTATTACTGACGCTGCTGATTTGAAAATGGCAATAGCTTCTACAGTATTTGGTGCTGTGGGAACTTGCGGCCAGCGTTGTACTTCCACTCGTCGACTCATCGTTCAGGCAAATGTGTATGATGAAGTAAAGAGAAATCTTATAGGTGCCTATGAAGAAGTTCAAAAAAAGATAGGTAATCCATTGCATGAAAATACTTTAATAGGCCCTTTGATTGATCAGGCATCTGTTGAAGCCTTTTTGTCTGCTGTTAATCAGGCAAAAGCTGAAGGAGGTAAGGTCTTAACAGGAGGTTATCAGCTAGCCCATTCTCAAACACTTTCAGATAATTATGTATTTCCTACCATCATTGAAGCCAAAAACCATTACAAAATTGTTCAGGAGGAAACTTTTGCACCTATTCTTTATCTTATGAAATATAATACATTAGATGAAGCCATTGCATTAAACAATGAAGTTCCTCAAGGACTTTCCTCTTCCATCTTTACCTTGAATATGCGAGAATCGGAACAATTTTTATCAAGTTCTGGTTCTGATTGTGGATTGGCCAATGTAAACGGCGGCACATCCGGTGCTGAAATTGGAGGCGCATTCGGAGGAGAGAAAGATACAGGTATGGGCCGAGAATCGGGTTCAGACTCCTGGAAGCAATACATGAGAAGGCAAACGAATGCTATAAATTATAGCACAGATCTCCCATTAGCACAAGGTATCGTATTCGAATTCTAATTTTAATGCTAATGGTTTTCATTAACTAATACCAATAAAAAAGGCTGCCTCAATTTGAAGCAGCCTTTTTTATTAGGATTGATTTTTTTTACTTGAAGAAATTATTTCTTTTTAGTAAAAGTTGGATTGGCATTTAACCAATTGATAGATTCTTGCAATAATTTTTTAGCATATACTGGATTGTGAACTCCGTATGCATTTAAAGTATTTACAAAACCATAGTTATAAGCAGCACCTAATTCACCATATTTCCAAGGAGTACCTTTTCTGTTAGAAAAATCAGTATCTTTTGCATATTTCAGAATATTGGCATAAACTACTAAGCCTGTTGAAGGACTTGCTGTATTCATAGCTGACATGGTTGCATATTTTGTAATAGAATCATTATAAATATATAATTTTCCGTTGAAATCGTGTGTATTTACAGCACTGTAAGAAACAACACCTGAAGTACTGGTGGTTTTCTTGAAAACTTTTCTTGCTGTAAGTTTGTCACCTAATGTAGTAAGTAAACCTTGAACTGCAAGTTCTGTATTTGTTATGTTATCAACTGTATGGCAAGCTTTACAAGTAGCTTCGTCAACAATCATGGTATGTCCACCTGCAGGGCCACCTGTTGGTCCACCTGTTTTGTTGTAAGGCATCATGTGGCAATCAACGCATTTGAAACTTGAATGTTTCCATGTTCTTGAAGCTGAATAATCAACACCTTTGTATTCATATCCATAGATACCGGCTACCATATTAGATTGGTTCCCATCATGCGTAGAGAAACTTCTGCTAGCAAGATAATTAACAGTGTCATTGTCATTTGCCCAAGTATATGTAAATGGGAAATAAGGAAGTTGAACCCATGCAGCATTGGTAACTTTAGGATAACCTGTACTTGAAGTAGTATCGGTATATACTTGAGCAGTAGATGCTCCACGTATCTGGTGGCAAGAAGCACATAGGTTGTTTACCTTACCAAAATCAGTAGCAAATGCATTTTTATTATAATGTAATAAAACAGCTTTGGTTGTAAACAAAACATAAGAAGCAGTATCTGCTGCAAAATCAAAACCAGAATGTTGATGACAAGTTTCGCAGGTTATTCTGTTAGCGTTTGGCATATCATTCGTTGTAAGATAAATTCCATTGATTACACGTTGTTGAAATCCTTCGCTTGTATGACAACCGGCACACCATTTGGTATTTCTTGCACTTGTGTTACCAAAATAATGTTTAGATAATTTGTATTGATTCACAATAGTATCCCATACAGAAGTAGTATGACATTGTTTGCATGATTGGTTGGCATCTAGTCCGTTCAAACCAGTAGCTCCATCTTTTCCATCAACACCGTCTTTTGCGCAGCCTGAAAGAAAAATCATAGATGCAGCTGAAAGAATCAGTGCAGCAGATAAAAAAAATTGTAAGTTTAACTTTCTCATTTGATTTTTAATTTTAATTAATATTAGTTATGATTTATTGTTATAAATTTCACAATGCAAACATAGAAAAGAAAAATCAGAAATCAGATAAAAAATAGTTGATATATTTAGAAAAAACAATGGAAAATAATCAAAATTTGATTGATTAATATCAGTATTAAATAAAATCAAGATTTAATATATTGTTTTTTAGTAGATTGTAGGATAGACAAAAACTTAAATGTAATTTACATTTTAAAGAGTTAATTTTTTATGTATAAAGTCAACAAATTTATTTCAACCTTTTAAATTAATTTGGCTTAAACTTGTCAGGTCATTTAATATAATTGTATTCCCATCTACCGAAATGATGTGCTCATCTTTGAGCTCTTTTAAAATACGAATGGCACTTTCTTTCGACATTGCAGTTAGATCGGCCAGATCTTGTCTTTTGATACGAATGCTTCCATTTTTATCCATAAAAACTTCATTGTGCAAATAAAGCAAAGCCCCTGCAATTCTACCGTGCATTCCTTTCTGAGTGAGTTCTATGAATTTTACATAATTAGACAGTGTATGTGAATTTACCCATTTAAGTAAATCCAAGGCAAAATTTGTATTCTCTTTAATGAGTTCGGTTAAAGAATTTACATCAATAAAACAGGCAGAAGTTTCTTCGACGGCCATCGTTGTAACATGGTTCTTGAAATCTGTAAAAAATCCGGGTCCGCCTATCATTGTAACTGGTTTGGCAAAACGAAGTATCAGGTTACGATTGGCTATACCTTCCAGGTATATTTTTACGAGTCCCTCATTTACTATAATAATATGGGTCATGGCGGTTCCTTGTTTGAATATCACTTCACCGGGACGGAACTTCACTCTGCAACGCACTTGATTTACCAGTTCAAATTGATCTTCAGTAAGTGAAGTGAATATAGGTAGCTTATTCAGACAAGCTCCGCAATGTTTTGGATTTTTTTTATCTTCCATGCTGTATTTGAATTTATTGCATTTAAAGTGAATTCATTGGAACAAAAAATATATTTTAGCCGATCATTAACAAAAAAAAAACTAAAGATATGTCTTTTCATCAATCAAAATTTAATCAAATATAAACAATGACATTACCCCACGATTAGAGTGATATTTGTCATAAAAATTTAAAATTTGATACAAAGATAATCTTTTTTTTTTCACAAACAATAAACTGAAGATATTTTATGCATTTTTATTGAAATAATAATTTAGATATTTGATTAATGAAATACTTTAAAGGTTTATACTATTTTGTTATAAATAAAATTTAGTTTGTTTTAAAATTGAATATGCAAGTGTTTTATTTGTTTTGTAATATAAATTCATTATAATGAGCAGCTTAAATTTATGGAAAGTATTATTTTATTATAAAGAAACGCAAAATACATTGATATATGTCAATATTTCAATGATTGTTGTTTTCGTCTTTAAAGTTACTAATCAGATAATTAGGGATTTAAAAAAAACTGTTTTTTTATAAAAAGGCTGAAAGCTTAAATGTCATTGAAAGTGTTGATTTTTTTAATATTTTTGCATGCATTAAGAGATTTTAAATAATTATGTTTAACCAAAAATAAAATGAAATGAAAATCAAAGCTTTACTTTTAATTGCTTCAATCTTTGTGATACTAGGAAGTTGCACAAAAGATGTTCTGGAACCTAAAATAGTAGTAGTTGTACCCAACACAAGCGCTGCTTTTTCTACGGATGTTTACCCTATTTTTGCGAGTAATGGTTGTACTGTTTGTCATCCTTCAGCCGGTGGTCTTTCATTAACTGGAGGTGCAGCTGCAGCAAGAACCAGTTTAATAGCTGTAGGAGCTGTAATTGCTAACAGTTCTGCTACAAGTCCATTGTATACTAAATTTAAAGGTGTCAGCCACAATGGTAAAACTTTAAATACAACAGAACTTTCAAATATAAAAGGATGGATAGATGGTGGTGCAAAGGCTAATTAATATTTATTCAAGAAATTATTAAAAAATATAAAATATGACAACAATGAAAAAAACTTTACATAATATGCTATTACAACGTTTAGCATCATTCGTATTTATCGGGCTTTTTGCTTCTAGTATTTTGTTTGGACAGGAAACAACTCCCGTAGCTAATACACCGGTAAGTGGAACTTACAATAGTGGTATCTTTATGGAAAACCAAACAGTTTTGATGTACCCAGCCAAAACAATTGAATTTGTTATCAATCACAGATTCGGTAAAGTTAGCCAAGGTATTACTGAACTATATGGTCTTTATTCACCATCTAACATTAGATTAGGAGTAAATTATAGTATCACCAATAAATTACAAGTTGGGCTTGGTACTACTAAATTCAATAAACAACAGGATTTAGGTATCAAATATGGTATTGTGGAACAAACTACCAATGGTAAAATTCCTGTATCTATAACTGCTTATGTTAATGCTGTTTTGGATGCAAGAGAAACTGCAACAAGTTTTGATTATACAAATTATAAATATGCTCACAGATTTTCTTATTTTGCTGAAGTAATGATTTCACGTAAGGTATGTGAATTCTTTAATTTACAGGGAGCAGCTACTTATACTCATAATAATATGACTGAATCAGCCAGTGATGTTTCTGCAGTTGCACTCAGAAGAAATGATAACTTTGGGATGTCTGTATTAGGTAAATTTACGTTAACTCCTACAATGTCAATTTTCGCTGAAGTTGATCATAATTTCACCAGACTTATTCATAAATATACAGGACCTGATCCAAAACCACAAATTTCTCTTGGTTTCGAAAATGCAACAGCAGCTCACTCTTTCCAAATATTTATTACAACTGCAACTGATATCACCTACCAAAGAAATATGGTTTACAACCAGAACGATTTCTTTAAACAAGGTGTTGCATTTGGTTTCAACATAACCCGGGTATTTTATTAATAAATACATATTCACAATTATCAATTATTTCAAATTTAATTTAAAAAAAATGAAAAACACAAATCTAAAAAAAATGGCTGCATCTATTTCAATGTTTGCTGTTATTATCTGTTTATTTTCTTTTATTAATGTGAACAAATGGGATGCTCCTGCAGCTGATGCTGCTGTGAAAAATCCAGTAAAAGCTGATGCAGTATCTATTGCAGCAGGAAAAGCAGAATTTACCAAAACATGCAAAATGTGCCATGGTGCTACCGGTGTTGGTGTAGGCAAAATGGCTGAACCCTCAAACTTTACTTCTAAAGAATTTAAAGCCCAGACTGATGGTGCTATTTTTTATAAAATAAACACTGGATTAGGTAAAATGCCAAAATACAAAGCTAAAATTAAAGCTGATAACGACAGATGGAATTTAGTTAATTATTTACGTACACTTTAAGTTATTTTTAATGTGTAAATTAAATCACGAATTAGGCAGTGTCTAATTCGTGTTTTAATTTATAGCAGATTGTAATTGCTTTCTAATCATTCAATATCAGTGCTTTTATTCATAATGTTTAGATAACTGCTTATTTTTTTACCAAATGCAATCTCCCGGTGTAATTTTAATTTACTTAAAATTTCAAATTTCTCTCATTAAAAACCATTACCAAATTTATAAAATCAACCTTAAATAAGATAAAAATGTTGAAATATATTAAGTTAACTTCATTATTTTTAATAATAAGTTTCGCTTTTCTTGCAAGCAATTTAACTGCTCAAACCAATGAAGATTGTTTAGGCTGTCATAGCGACAAGACCTTATCAAAACAGATTAAAGGGAAGACCGTTTCGTTATTTGTAAATCATAGCATTATCGGCAACTCTATACATAAAAGTCTAAAATGTATTGCTTGTCATAAAGATGCCAATGTAAGTGATTTTCCTCATCCCGAAAATCTTAAAGAAGTTGATTGTGGCAGTTGTCATAAAAATGCACAATATCAATTTGGTATTAGTATTCACGGGCAGGCGTTGAAATTTAATGCACCTTTTGCACCCGATTGCAAGGAATGTCATGGACGACATGATGTATTATCACATCTTTCTCCAAAATCAACTACCTATAAAATGAATATTCCTCTTTTATGTGGTAAATGTCATAAAGAGGGTGCTCCGGTTTCACGTTTGTATAATATTACTGTAAAAGATATTCTTACCAATTACAGCGAAAGTATTCACGGTAAAGGATTGTTCGAAAGCGGACTGATTGTATCTGCTACTTGTAATGATTGTCATGGTAATCATTTAATTTTACCGCATACGAGTGCTCAGGCTTCCACCTCGAGCTCAAAAATTGCATCTACCTGTATGAAATGCCATGCTAACATTGAGCAGGTGCATAAAAAAGTCATTAAAAGAGAACTTTGGGAGAAAAGTGCCGGCAGCATACCCAGCTGTAACGATTGCCATTCATCCCATAAAATGAAACCTCAAAAAACAGCCAATATTATATCTAATCAGATATGTTTAAAATGTCATGAGTCGGATAATACTTTTAAAACGGTAAACAATAAAAAAGTTTCTTTAAAAATCAATAAATTTGAATTTGTTAATTCAGCACATAAAAATCTTGCCTGTAACAAATGCCATACTGAAGCTGTTGTTTCCAACAAAAATACACGCCCTTGCGAAACCGTCAAAAAAGTGGATTGTTCCATTTGCCATGAAGCTGTATCAAATGTATACATCAACAGTGGACATGGACAGGCTTATTTCAACAAGAAATCCAATGCGCCTTATTGTACCGATTGTCATGGTACGCATAAAGTGATGAGCCGTTATGATGAAACATCTGTAACCAGCAGAGCTAATATCCCTCAACTTTGTGGTAAATGTCATAATAAGAATGGCAAAGCCGTTATCAATACGCATTTAAAAGAAATTGATGCTTTTAGCGATTACTCTAAAAGTGTTCATGGAAAAGGTTTGATGGAAAAAGGTTTGCTTGCCAGTGCTATTTGTACTGATTGTCATACTTCTCATAATATTTTAAAGGAAACAGATCCCAATTCAACCGTTAATCCTGCTCATATCCCTACAACCTGCGGTAAATGTCATAAAAGTATTTATAATGACTATATAAGCAGCGATCATTCTATTCTGAAAAATACCAAAGATAAGAAATATCCAAGCTGCGCTAATTGTCATACAGCCCATACAATTACTGAGATAGATAAAGACAAATTTTTAACTCAGATTACACTGCAATGTGGAAGTTGTCATAAAAGACTTTCCGAAACTTATATGGAGACCTATCACGGTAAAGCTTACACACTCGGTCAATTAAAAACTGCCAGATGTTCCGATTGTCATGGTGCACATAAAATATTAAATATTTCAAATCCAGAATCTAGCGTTGGGGAAAAGAATATTGTCAAAACATGCAAAAAATGTCATGAGAATGCAAATCTTAAATTCACTGGTTATTTATCACATGCTACCCATAATGATAACACAGTGCTTTATTATACCTTCTGGGGAATGACAACATTGCTGTTGAGTGTGTTTGGTTTCTTTGGACTTCATACACTTTTATGGATTCCCCGTTCAATAATGGAAGCAAGGAAAAAGAAACATCATCCATTGCCTCAGGGCGAGGCTAAATATTTCCGTCGTTTTACCAAAAGCCAGCGTGTTACCCATATTTTTGTAATACTTAGCTTTTTACTGCTTGCCTTTACGGGTATGATGCTGAAATTTGCACATATGAGTTGGGCCAATGAGATTGCAAAATTAATCGGAGGAGTTGAAGTGGCTGGAAATATTCATCGTTTTGCTGCTATCATTACATTTGGTTATTTTTTCTTTCATGTATTTTCATTGTTAAAACTTAAAAAGGCACAAAACAAGGGTTTCGGATCTTTTATTTTTGGATCTAATACGCTTATGTTTAACAAACAGGATATTATCGATTTTGTGGCTACTGTTAAATGGTTTTTGGGTATGGGAGAAAGACCAAAATACGGGCGATGGACCTATTGGGAAAAATTTGATTACATGGCTGTGTTCTGGGGAGTTGCCGTTATTGGTTTTTCAGGTTTGATTTTATGGTTTCCTGAGTTTTTTACCAAGCTATTTCCAGGTTGGGTTATTAATGTAGCTCAGATTATTCATAGTGATGAAGCTTTGCTAGCAGTAGTGTTTATTTTTACCATCCATTTCTTTAACACACATTTGCGCCCTGAAGCTTTTCCAATGGATACTGTTATTTTTACCGGTCATGTGGAACTAGAAGAATATAAAATTGACCGACCCAAAGAATATGAGGAAATGGAAAAAACCGGTAAACTTGATAATTATGTTGTTAAAACAGAAATCACAAGATCATGGCTTAAAATCGTGAAATTCTTTGGGTTTATAGCCTTATTTACAGGGATACTATTGGTTATTCTTATTATTTATTCATTAATTGCTGGTAAATATTAAGGTTACAACATTTAAATAAAATAATTATTTATGATAAATAAACCTTCAGATTTTTTAGAAATCTGAAGGTTTATCTTTTTATATCAAGTTTTAGTATTTATCGCATTAGATATTTCTTTAGAAAATCAATCATCTTCTAATTCTACAATGCATAGGAATTAATACTTTTTAACGTATCATTTGTTGAATCAGAGCAAAATAAATGTAATTTTGTATGCATTAATAAGGAAGAATTCTCAAATTCTATTGCTTTATTATTGATGTATTTAAAAATAAATAATTAAGAAACAGATTAATTTTAATAAATATAGTATGATATTATTAGGTATTTTTGGCGGTCAGGAGATTATTTTAGTTGTTATTGCAATTTTAATTTTGTTTGGTGGGAAAAAAATCCCAGAACTAATGCATGGTATTGGTAAAGGAATCAATGAATTCAACAAAGCGAAAGATGGCGTTTACAACGAGAAAGATAAGCATGAAGTTAATGCTGAAAAAGAAAAAAAAGAAATGAATGATATGTTTAAAACGGACCCAAAAAATCAATAAATATGTTTGGTTTTTTGTTTCGTTCACTTCAAAAAAAGTCCGATGACTTGGGCTTTTGGGATCATATTGATGTACTGAGAAAATATTTAATCAGAGCTATTCTTGCTATCGTTACGGTTTCTATTGTCGCATTTTTTTATAAAGATTTTCTTTTTAATTCAGTTATACTGGCACCCAGTCAAGCATCATTTATAACGTATAGGGTTTTATGCAAATTAGCTTTTTTGCTTAATATACCCGCACTTTGCGTTACACAAATCCCTTTACAGTTGATAAATATCGAAATGGGGGGGCAGTTTCATTTTCATATCCTCATTTCATTTATTGCAGGGATGATTCTTTCTTTCCCTATCGTTGTTTATCAATTCTGGAGATTTATTAAGCCTGCCTTGACAGATAAAGAAAAGCATTATTCAAGAGGATTGGTTTTTTATATTTCCTGTCTTTTTACATTAGGTGTCTTGTTTGGTTATTATGTAATTGCACCTCTTACCATCAACTTTTTGGCATCTTACGAATTAAGCGCGCTTATTAAAAACAATATTACAATTGGGTCTTATATCTCCACTATATCAGGACTTTCTCTTTCAATGGGCTTAGTGTTTGAACTTCCAATACTTATTTTTTTTCTAACTAAGATAGGATTGATTACCCCTCAATTCTTGAGATCAAAAAGGAAATATGCAATTATAATTATTTTTATTGTTGCTGGGTTTATTACTCCTTCTACTGATATGTTTAGCCAGGTACTTGTATCGATACCTCTTTTTATGCTCTATGAATTAAGTTATTATATTTCTAAAAGGGCAAAAAAAATAAATTAATAAGGCAATTAAGCAATTAACAGATTGAAAATGCAAAGCATGAGCATGAATATAAACATGTAAATATTAATGCTTATAAATGAGGTCTTAAAATTAATTTCTTCAGCATTTCCAAAACTAAGTTTCGTAAAAATACCTACAAAAAGAATATTTAAAACAAAAATCGCTACAAAAAAGGAGATTGAAATATTCAAAATAAACAAAGGAATTAACATTGAAAATACTGAAGTAGCTAACATCCAGGAAAAAATAATTCTTTTCAAGTTTAGTGGATTCAATTTCTGATTGATGCATGGAAAACCAGCTGCTTCATATTCCTTCCCATATTTAAGCATCAATAACCAAAAGTGAGGTATTTGCCATATAAATAAGAAAAATGCTATAAAAACAATTGCTGATTCAAATATAGACCCACCTGCTGCTGTCCACCCCATTAAAACCGGAATTGCTCCTGTTAAAGAACCCGGAACAACCGCAAAGGCTGTAATCTTTTTAAGATTTGTATATAAAAGGTTGTACCAAAATATGTTGAATAATCCTAGTAAAGCAGTAACTGCACCAAAAAAGTAAAATAACAATAATGTACCCGTTACTATGCATAAAAAGGAGGTAAGCAATGCGGTTAAAGCTGTTATTTTCCCTGATGGCAATGGGCGATGCATGCATCTTTTCATTTTAGCATCAAAGGCTCTTTCCTGAAATTGATTCAATGCACTGGCACCTCCGGCAAGTATAAAAACAGCTGAGGCTAATTTAATAATTTGAATATCAAAGTTTTTGGTATATAAAATATAGCCGGTAATAGCAGTAAAACTAACTGCCAGAGAAACCTTGTATTTTAATAAGGTTAAAATTGTTTGAAATGAAAAAGATTTCAGTTTATTTTGCTTTTAAAGATTTCAGGTATTCATTAATTTTGGGAAAATCTTTTTCTTTAATAATCCCTTTATAGGATTTCATAATGCCCTGTTGGAAATCAGCCACTATATCTTTGTTGGGCTCTAAAATAGAAGATTTGATATAAACGTCGTCTGCTGTAATTTTGTGCATTATACCGTTTGTAGTGACCTCCACGATTGATTCATACAAGCCTTTAAAGCTTGGACCTATAATTTTTGTTCCATTTACTGAATGGCATGAAAAACAACCATTCTTTTCTAAAATTTTAAAACCTTCATTGTTGTCATCCGCAATTTTGACAGGTAAAACAGCTAACCATTTTATATAAGTATCGTTAGGGACTATCCTGATAATAGCTGACATATAAGAATGGCTAACTCCACAATAAGCAGAACAAAGCAAATCAAAGTCACCTAATTCGCCCGGGATAAACCAGGCATAGTTGTTTTTACCTGGTACCACATCTTCTTTAATTCTAAAAGCTGGAATAAAAAATCCATGAATAACATCTTTTGAAACAAGATCTACTTTTACTGCTTTATTGATGGGTAATACCAATGTATCCGATAGTTTATTTCCTGGATATTCAAATGACCATTTCCACATTCTGCCAATTGCCTTAACATGCATTGCATCTTTGGGAGCCTGCCGCATAGGTAAAAATCCTTCCCAGCCTACATAAAACATAAAAAGCACTAAAATCATAGGAATCGTTGTCCAGGTAAATTCCAACCATGCACTGTCTTTTATTTGAACTGCTTTTACATTCTTTTTCCTGTTGTATTTAATAACAAATACAATCATTATTGTTGTCAGGAAAATCAAAAAGAATAAAGAAATTCCTAATATGATAAGAAATGCTTTATCAACACCGTGAACGAAATTTGAAGCGTTAGAGAACATAGATTAAATTTATTATCTAAATGAATAATCAATAAATGTAATGAGTACTATTAAAATAAAAAGCATGAAAACCATACCCACCAGTATTCTGAGCAATAAGCTTTCGTATTTAAGATGCATGAAATACGACAATACCAAAAAGCCTTTAACACCTGCAATTAATAAGGCTAATGTTACGGTAAACGACACTAGATTGAATGAAGTAACACTAATGGTTAAAAAAGTAAGAAACATGAGTACAACTAATACCCTGTATAATACTTTATATTCTGTTGTATGTGAACTATTGTTAGCCATTTTAAATTTTATATTACGTAATTAAATACATTAAAGGGAAGAGGAAAATCCAGATTAAATCAACAAGATGCCAATAGAGGGCACCATTTTCCAGGAAAACATATTTCTTAGAATGGATGTTGCCGTTTTTTACTTTAAAAAACGCAATTATTAAAAGGATCATCCCAACAATAATGTGGAAAGCATGTAAACCGGTCATAAAAAAATACAGGCTAAAATACAGGAGATGACCTCTTTCTAACATTGCCATTAAATCGGATCCAGGATAAAGGCCATGGTGAAATTTGGCACCCCATTCAAAATATTTATTTACTAAAAAGACGAAAGCCATCAGTAAGGTAATCCCAATCATTATCAAAGCAAGTTTTTTGTTGTTCTTTTGCATTGCAGTCAATGCCATAGCAACTGTCATACTGCTAAATAAGAGCACGATGGTATTAATTGCCCCAATAGTTACGCTTAGTTCTAAGCTGGCTTCATGAAAATTGACAGGGTATTTTGCTCTATAAATAGAATATACCAGAAACAAGCCTCCAAACAAAAGAAGTTCAGTAAAAATAAAGAGCCACATTCCTAATTTGGATGCTTCATCATCTCTGTGCTCTTCGTGATGTATGTGTTTTTCACTCATAGTTTTGTTGTTCTAATTATAATCGTAAGGGTTTTCTTTGATAACAGGTGCTTCATCAAAGTTTTCAATTGAAGGTGGTGAAGGAATCTGCCATTCTAAAGTAGAACCATTCCATGGATTTGCAGGAGCAATTTCTCCTTTTCTAACTCCCATTACAAGATTGTAAACCATTAATATTAAACCCGAAATTAATATGATACCACCAACTGTCGAAAAGATTTGGGCAGGTTGAAATTGGGGTAAATAGTCGTAATACCTTCTTGGCATACCTTGTATTCCAATAATAAACTGTGGAAAGTACAATAAATTGAAACCAACAAAAATAATGGCCCAGGCTATGGTAGCTCTTTTAAAATTGTACATCCTTCCATACATTTTAGGCAACCAGTAATGAACAGCTGCAAAGAAAGCAAATCCCATTCCACCAAAAATGATATAATGAAAATGAGCAACAATAAACGAAGTGTCATGAACCTGAACATTTGTTGCAACAGAACCCAGTAAAAGGCCTGTTGTTCCACCAATTATAAAAAGGAAAATGAAAGAAAGTGCATATAAAAAAGGTGGTTTCAGATCAATAGATCCTTTGTACATGGTTGATATCCAGTTAAAAACTTTAATGGCACTGGGTACCGCAACAATAAAAGTGAGTAAAGAGAAAAACCATCGAGCGTTTTCGCTCATACCCGATGTGTACATGTGATGTCCCCACACTAAAAATCCTACGCCTGCAATAGCTAAACTTGATAAAGCTATGGCTTTATATCCATAGATTCTTCGCTGGCAAAAAGTAGGAATAATTTCAGTAATTACACCCATGGCTGGTAAAATCATTACATATACTGCAGGATGAGAATAAATCCAGAATAAATGCTGAAACAATAAAGGATCTCCTCCTAAATCAGGATTAAAAAACCCGATTCCAAAGAGTCGTTCAGCGATTAACATCAGCAATGTAATCCCAATAATTGGGGTTGCAAGCAATTGAATCCAGGCAGTAGCATAAATTGACCATGGAAATAAGGGCATGTTGAAAAATTTCATACCTGGTGCCCGCATTTGATGGATGGTTACTATAAAGTTTAAACCTGTAAGTATGGATGAAAACCCCAGCACAAATGCTGCAGTAGTGGCCATAATTACATTGGTTCCGGTTGCAGTACTATAAGGAGCGTAAAATGTCCATCCTGTATCGGGAGGGCCATCTTTTAAAAACTGAGAAGCAACAGCCAAAATGCTTCCAAAAATAAAAATCCACCATGAAAACAAATTTAATTTAGGGAAAGCAACATCCTTAGCACCTATTAATATAGGTAAGAAGAAATTTCCGAATACTGCAGAAAGTCCTGGAATTACAACCATAAAAATCATAATAATTCCATGAACTGTAAAGATTCCGTTGTAAGTTTGTGCTTTCATAATTGTTTGGCCCGGTGCTATCAGCTCGAGTCGCATCAATAATCCTAGAATAGCACCTACAAAGAAAAAAGTCGCAATTGCATACATGTACAATAAGGCAATTCGTTTATGATCAGTTGCGAAAATCCAGGAACGTATTCCCTGGTATTTGCCCTGATGATCAAGATAACTTACATATTCTGTTTTATCCATTCCGTTACTCATCGTTACTTAATTTTTGTTTTTTTTCTTTTGGTTTTAAATAGAAATACTACAATGAAAACCAGAATAAAGAATACTATCAATATTCCGGCAATTTTTATTACATCCAGGGTAAATCTTTTATTGTCGGGATCATAGCTATAGCATAGCAGCAATACTTTTTGTATAGTGGGTCTAACTTGCTCTTTATTGGCTTCAAGTATTGCCATTTTAAAATCTATCGGTAAAAATGTGATACCATAAAGATACCTGCAAATCATTCCTTGTGGACTTATCGCTAAAATTGCCGAAGGATGCACAAAATCGAGGCCAACAGCTTTTGTTTTAAATCCGGTAGCATCCGTTATTTTAAAAATACTACTGCTATCTGTTGTTAGAAATATCCAACCCTCACCTTTGCCTTTGGAATATCGTTCGACAAATTTTTCTTTTTTTGCTTTTGCTTTCTCAGGCGTATCCCTGAAATTAAAACTAATTGTAATTACTTGATAATCTTTACCTAAAACAAGATCCGTTTTTTGAATTACGCCACCAAGTCCTTCCAAAAGTGGACTGCAAAGTCCTGGGCAATCGAAATAGACGAACGAAAGAATGGTGGGCTTATTGATAAGTTGTTTTAAATTTACCTTTTCAAACTTATCATTCACAAACTGTAAATCTAAAGGAATTGTTTTGCCTAAATGCTCAATTACACCCACTTCAGGCGATTGATCTATTTGAGCTTGAGTTTTTCCAAATAATATAAAGAAAATAATAAAACTAAGTATAAGTTTCTTTTTCATGTGTTATTAATTTTAATTATTTACCCATTTTTTTTAGTTTAACCATATTTAAGATGATATACAATAAAAAAGAACCCACAGTTAATAAGATGGAAGTAAAAACCATGATAATCCAGATTGGTGCTTTTTTTAATACATTCCATATTGCTCTTTTTTCAGTCAAGCCAGGTCTGTCGGTTGGTATTCCGATTTTAAATTTATTCTGGGTTTCGATTTCTCCATAAATATCATCGGTTACTTTAACATTAACCATAACAAAGCCTGATTTATCGCCAGGCAAGTCTTTGGGAACATTAAATATAGCAACCCCTTCAGTATTTGTATGCAATGTGCTGTCGATTTGTAATTTGCCAAAGTACCTGTTAGCAAAAAGCACAATTTCGTCATCTTTTAAATATACAATTCCAGTTTTTTCGTTGGCCATTACTTCAACTTTAAATTTATAAGTAAGAGAATCGAATAGCATATTTATTTTAACCAACTTACTTTTACTTGGATCCGTTTTTGAAAGTACCTGGATGTATTTTTTGTTAAAACTTCTTACGTAAGCAATCAGTTTCCATCGCTCTTCTTCTGAAAAAATGTTTTTAAAGGAAGGCATAACCAATCTTCCGTTTGTAATAATATAAAATAAATCGCCATCAGTTCTGCTTTGGGTTTGCTCTTTTGATAAGTCGGGAGGGATAGGTTTAAGTGTTTTCAGACTATTGTCTTTTCCTAGATTCCCATGGCAGGATTGGCAGTTTTTTGTATATAATGCTTCTCCTTCTTTTGCAGTTTCTTTAGTGAATGGGATATAACTGTTTTTTGATTTTTTATCAGCCGGAATGTCCCAGTTTTGAGCAAATGAATGCAAATAAAATAAAACAGTGATTAAAAATGTTATTGCGATTTTAAACATATTATTTTTTCTCAACATAATTAATTCTTTATTTAGTTTCTTTAAGTTCTTCTATCGTTTCATGAATTGGAATGATTGGAATCACCTTCGACAAAACGCTGATGATGATAAGCACTAATATAATAGGTGCAAGTGTAATCAGGCTTTCAATAAGTGTTGGCGTGTAAAATTTAAAATTCAGGGGTACATTTTGTATAGGCAAGAAAGGATGTTCCTGAGTAGGAATGACGATGATATACCTTTTGAGCCAAGCGCCTATTATCACAAACAAAGCAATGACCATCATAGGTGTTGGTTTTCTCATCTTCCTGAAAAGTAAAAAAAGAATAGGTAATATTAATCCAAAAATTTGCACAAACCAAAACAAAACAGCATGTGATCCTGAAAATAATTCGTAAATATGTGTAGCATTCGCTTTTTGCATTTTATATCCAGGTACCATGAATTCGTTTAAATTAAAGTAAAGATAAACCAATGATACCAAAACGAAAAGTTTCCCCATCTTATCGAAATGCTGCTCTGTAATATAATCCTGCAATTTGTAATTGTTTCTGAAGAAATACATGGCAATAACAACGGCAGCACAACCTGAAACAAATGCTCCGGTTACAAAATAAGGCCCGAAAATTGTTGAGTCCCAACCTGCTCTCAATGTTGTAGCAAAAAGCCATGATGTAACAGTATGGATAGCCAACGCAACAGGAATAATTAAAATTGCTAAAATTCTGATAGATTGCTTAATAATTTTTTCTTGTTCAGCTGAACCAATCCAGTTTAGGGAGAGGATTTTGTATATATTCCTAAGAAATTTAGGTGTTTTGTCTAATTTTTCATAACAGATTTTTAAATCAGGAATAAGGGGCAAATACAAGAGTAAAGCGCTAATAATTACATAAATTGAAACAACAGTTACGTCCCAGATAATCGGAGATTGAATTCTTCCATACAAAAATACATTCAACAGTCTTTCAGGATGCCCCATGTCGGAAACAATCACCAAACCAGCCACCGCTGCAAAGGCAAGGGCAATGATTTCGGCAATTCGAGCCAAAGGGGAAGCCCATTTAACCCCTGAGAGTCCGAGAACAGCTGTAATTAGCATCCCTATTAAACTTGCGGCAACGAAAAATACAAAATTCGCGATGTAGATGCCCCACGAAATATAATCTCTTAAGCCTGTTACAGCCAATCCTTTATCCAGCTGGATAGTATAAGCATACATACAGATTAAAAAAGAAAAGCTTAAAAAACCCATCCAGATAATAAAACTCTTATTTAACCTAATAGGTCTGAGTAAGTCGGATGTAATTTTGTCAAATTTTGATGGATCTGGCATATAATTTTCAATTATGCATTGTTATTATCTAAATGTTCTTCTGCTTCTGGTTTGTCTTTATCCTGAAAAGGGGAAGTTTTGTTTTTTGGAGGCAAGTAATAAACCCTGGTTTCGGTTCCTAATTCCGGCATCAATCTATATCCGGCATTGTCTTCCAGCAGTTTTTTAAATCTAACGGTTTCCTTAGTGGTGCCGTTTGTAACAGCATCTTCATTTTCGTCGCCAAAATAATAAACCCCATTTGGGCAAGCCGAAACGCAATAAGGCATTTTCCCTTCACGTAATCTGTCAGCGCTGAATAAACATTTACTAACAGTTCCTTTCTGTTGAGGAACATTCAGTTCAACGTTGTA